>CAMATE010000055.1 GCA_945861075.1 Akkermansia muciniphila | reverse complement strand
CCGAAGCTCTTGGCGTACTCCGTCATGGTCTCGATCTGCCCCTGAGTCGCGCCGGCCAGACCCTTGGCATTCATGGCCTTCACCACGCCGCCACCGGCCACACAGTTGCCGAACACACCGAACTTCGACCCGCGGAAGTCCTCCGTGAAATCCACCAACTCCATGCCGAAGCGCGTATCCGGCTTGTCGATACCCCAGCGGTTCAAGGCCTCCTCGAAGGAGATCCGCTTGAAGGGCGTGGGGATGTCCATGTTCAGGGCCGTCTTCCACACCCGCTTCAGCAGGCCTTCGATCAGCGCGTAAATGTCTTCACGCTCGATGAACGACATCTCGATGTCCACCTGAGTGAACTCCGGTTGGCGATCCGCACGCAGGTCTTCATCCCGGTAACAGCGAGCCAACTGGAAATACCGCTCCACACCGCTGACCATGAGGATTTGCTTGAACTGCTGCGGCGACTGCGGCAGCGCGTAGAAGGTTCCCGGCTCCCGGCGGTTAGGCACCAGAAACTCCCGGGCCCCCTCCGGCGTGGACTTGAAAAGCGTGGGCGTCTCGACCTCCAGGAAACCCTGATCGTCCATGTAGCTGCGGGTCGCGATCGCCACCTTCGAGCGCAGTCGCAAATTGCGCATCATCTCCGGGCGACGCAAATCGAGGTAGCGGTACTGAAGGCGCAACTCCTCGTTCACCTTGTTGGCCACCTCAGGGTCGTCGACCTGGAAGGGCAAAATCGCCGAGGGGTTCAACACCGTCATCGACTGCACCTGCACCTCGACCTCGCCCGTGAGGATCTTGGCGTTGCGGGTCCCCTCCGGACGGACCCGGACCTTGCCCTCGATTTCAATCACCGACTCGGCGTGCAACTTGGAGGCCACATCGAAGACCGCCGGCGGCAAGTCCGACGGATCGAACACCGTCTGGGTCCGGCCCTCACGGTCACGGAGGTCGATGAATAAGACCCCGCCGAGGTCACGTCGGGAGTGGACCCAACCGGTCAGGATGACTGCGCGGCCGGCGTCCGAGGCGCGGAGTTCATTGCAATGGTGCGTGCGCTTCATGCGAAAATCAGGGCACAGAGTGTCGATCTGCTGGGCATTTTCAAAGGGTGAAGTTGGGGGCTGAGCTCCGTACAAGCCATCCACCCTCCCAAAAAACTCAAGAAAACGACGGGTTGTTCCGATACCCCACTGTTATGGATCTAGGGCTCTCAGGGCTGGCTTCCGGCTTCGACTGGAAATCGCTCGTCAATCAATTGAGTGACGTCGAGCGCGCGCCTCAGAAGCGTCTGCGCTCCGATCAGAGCCTCATCCAGAACCGAAATCAGGCCTACGGCAGCGTCAAGACGCAGCTCAACGTGCTGAAAAACCGTCTGGACAACCTCAGCTCAGACAGCGTCCTGCAGGCGCGCAAGGCCAGTGTCAGCGACACCTCCATCCTGACTGCCACGGCCGCATCGGGGGTTTCCACAGGCACCTACGAACTCAACATCACCCAGCTGGCCACGGCCTCCAAAACCCTGGGAACCTCCGGCGCCGGTGGAAATCTTTACCCCACCAACACCGTCGATTCTGGATCCCTCTCCACCAAGGGTTTCAGCCCTGCGATCTCGGCGGGAACCATCACCGTGGATGGGCATCAAATCACCGTTGATCCCGCGGTGGACACCCTTCAGGACGTTTTCACCCGAATCAACACGGCCACCGGCGGCAACATCCAGGGCTCCTACGATTCAAGCACCGACAAGATCAGCCTGACCAACACGGGCACTCCTGGCTCAGGACTGGTCATCGGCAGCGCCACCGATTCCTCCAATTTCCTCACGGTGGCCCGGTTGTCCAACAACGGGACAGATTCCATCGAGAGCGCCTCCAGCCTCGGCAGCATCAAAACCAGCAGCACTCTCAGCCAAGCCAACTTCTCGACGGCCGTCAGCGATGGCGGGGCGGGCGCCGGCGCGATCAAGATCAACGGTGTCTCCATCAGCTACAATGCATCGAGCGACTCGGTGCAAACCTTGATGGACCGAATCAATGCCTCCGCAGCCGGAGTGGGCATCAGCTATGACCGGATCACCGACCGATTCACCCTGACCAACAAGGTGACCGGCAATTTGGGTGTGGCCATGGAAGACGTCACCGGCAACTTTCTGGCGGCTGCTGGGCTCACCACCGGATCCACCTTCCAAGCAGGCAACGACCTCCGGTACACCATCAACGGCGGGTCTGTTCTCTCGAGCCACAGCAACACCCTCGATGCGGACATCACGGGTATCGATGGTTTGACCATCGCCGCATCGAAGACCGGCACCTCCACGATCACCCTGGCCTCAGACACCAGCGCCATCAAAGGGGCGATCAAGAGCTTCATCGACGACTACAACCGCGCCCAGTCCACGATCGCCTCCCTGACCTCCAGCTCGACTGATTCGTCGGGCAAGGTCTCCCGATCCACCCTGGCTGACGACAGCGACGTCAACGATATCGCCGCCAAGCTGCGCTCGATTTCCTTCAACCAGAGCACCGGACTCAGCGGAACACTGACCACGCTCTCCAAAATTGGCATCGACACCAGTGGCGACAACGACCAGTTGAAGCTCGAAGATGAATCTATCCTCGATAACGGTATCGCCAACTACCTGAGCGAGCTCAAGTCCCTCTTCAACGATCCTGACAAAGGCATTGCCACCCAGCTGAAGACCTATCTCGACAAGACGATAGGAGACAACGGGACGCTCATCACCAAGCAGGACGCCCTGACCAAGCAATCAAGCCAGATCGACACCCAGGTCACCGACCTAGAAAAGCGGGTCAAATCCAACCGCCAGCGCCTCATCGACGGCTTCGTCCAGATGGAAACCGCCCAGCAATCCATCAACCAGCAGCTCAAGTACCTCCAGCAGCGATTTGGTGGGGCGTGAGTAATTGAGCCTCGATCTCAAGTCCTAGGCTTCTACCGCAACTCACGAATCGCAATGGGTAACACGAAAAGACTCTTGGTGACTGGTTCCTCAGGCTTGATTGGATCAGAGGTTGTCGCGGGGTTTTCTAAGGAAGGCTGGGAAGTCCACGGGGTGGACAACAACATGAGGGCCGATTTTTTTGGCCCTCAAGGAGACACCCGCTGGAATCTAAGCCGACTCCAAGAAAACCACGCATTATTCCATCACCACGAGGTCGATATCCGGGACCGTTCCTCCTTGGTGCAATTACTGCAAACCTTGCGGCCGGATGCCGTGGTTCATACCGCGGCGCAACCCAGTCATGACCTCGCCGCCAGCCGGCCTTTCGATGATTTCGATGTCAATGCGGTCGGTACGCTCAACATGCTCGAGGCGACCCGCTTGGCATCTCCGGAGACTCCGTTTGTGCACATGAGCACCAACAAGGTCTACGGGGATGGCCCCAACGAAATCCCACTCATCGAAACCGAAACACGCTGGGAATACGCAGATCCCGACTACTCGGATGGAATTCACGAATCCTTCCGAATTGACCAAAGCAAACACTCTCTTTTTGGAGCCTCGAAGGTAGCGGCCGACGTCATGGTTCAGGAGTACGGGCGGTCCTTCGGATTGCCAACCTGCTGCCTCAGGGGCGGATGTCTGACGGGTCCCAACCACAGTGGCGTCGAGCTCCACGGCTTCCTCAGCTATCTGATCAAATGCAATATCGAGGGCCGTACCTACAAGGTATTCGGTTACAAAGGAAAGCAGGTCCGAGACAACATACACAGCCACGACGTTGTGGCATTTATCCAACGATTCATCGCCGCACCGCGAAAAGGCGAAGTTTACAATCTTGGTGGTGGACGTGACAACTCGGTATCCATATTGGAGGCTTTCGCTCTTATTTCTGAGATATCCGGCCAAGCGATGAAATACGAGTACGTTGATCAGAATCGCTCTGGAGACCATATCTGCTACATATCCGATTTGAAGAAGCTGAAGGCGCACTACCCGGGCTGGAGGGTCACCAAATCGCTTCGAACAACCTTCGAAGAGATCCATAACGCTTGGCGCGGCAGAATTGGTTGATGACTTAGACAACAATTCAGTTGGATCTCTCGTGCTGGCTGCGCCCTCTTCCACAAGAGTTTCATTGTTCGCTCGGTCCGGATCCCAACCATGAGACTTAATCGGACCGCGCCTCACTCTCGCCTCGTCTGACGAAAGAATCCGTCACGGCATCACTTTCCTGCCTACTGAATCGTTGGCTTAGAGGTTGGTGGTCAGCGCTTCAGCGCTACCCCTCGTTTGCACAGAAACAACCCTACCGAACCCAGTGGCATAACACGGGTGGTAATGGATTTTCACCCGGCAAACTATTCCGGACCTGATGACGAGTCACTGGATTTGAATTGGAATTCAGGATTAAGTCGCAAAATACCGGGCAAAAAAATCCTGATCTGACGCTAGTTACGATTGGCATACGGTTCGCTTCCGCTTCGAAGTCTCCGTCGAGTCATTTGGCCGACTGAGTCTGGTACGCCATGACTGCAAGAAGCATTAATCCAACCGGTTTCCCGCAACGGAGCAACCTTGACACCGATTCCCATCCAGTCCGGGGAACATCTGCTCGCTGATTCCCATGAACGTAAGAATCGTCGAGAGCATTGCGGATTTCGAACGGATGCTAGGCTTGGCTCGGTGCGGTGTTCTGCTGGAAGACGACCTCGATGTGGTCGAGAACGACACAGAACTCAACAACCGCAAACGACGAGACGCCGAAGTGCTGTGTACCTTGGCTGCCAATTCGAGAACCGACGTCCTAGAACTGGGAACCTCGCACGGTCGGGGCGCCTTCAAATTGGCGACGAATCTACCGCCTCTACTCCGGTGCCACACGGTCAACATTCTACCCGATCAGCACGATTCGTCTGGAGGCAAAATGGTCACACACCTGATTCCTCAAAATGACATCGGATCCTATTATCGGGAGCGCGGAGTCGGCAACGTCGTCCAATATTTCGCCAACACAGCCCGTTGGAGCATTCCCCCCGAAATCCGGGATTTGGGAATGGTTTTTGTGGACGCAGCCCATGACGAGGAAAACGTGTATCAGGATTCCAAGCTGGTCTGGGATCGAATTGCTCCGGGCGGGTTCATCGTTTGGCATGATTTCTCTCAACTCAGCCGTCATTTCGATTGGATCAACGCATCCATGCGTGGCGTGGAACGATTCCTTCGCGAGTACGGCCTGGAATCTCTGGAGGTCCTCAACCTGCGCCACTCTTGGTGTGGGGTGCTGAGGAAACCAGCTGGGATTGAGCCAATCACGGGCAGTGCAGGACCGCGGATCACTGTCACCCACCCGACGCCCCCCCTGACATCGGTTGGAGTTGATTTGCCCATGCGCTCCCTGCGCTACGCGATCGTTTACCCCTCCTACTCCGAGGCCCGAGATCAGGAAGAAGCCTTGATGGCGGAGTCATTGACTCAATTAGGGTATTCCGTTGAAGCCATCGGCATCCCTTGTCCGGGTGGCTGGTGGCATTTCCCCAAACTCGACCAGCTTTGGAGGGAGCAGTCAAAAGGGCTCATCGAAGCCTATGAGCGACTCGAATTGAAGCTCCGGAACAAGGATGTCCTCATCGCGAGCGGGGGAGCCATGTTGCACCCGGAGTTCCTGAAGAATCTGTCGACATTTAACGTCCTGATCTGCGCGGACGACCCCGAAAGTTCGGATGTCCTGTCCCGCCCGATCGCCCCTTCGTTCGATTATTCGTTTCCGATGAACATCGGTTGCGTAGAGGATTATCGGCGATGGGGTTGCAAGCAGGTGGATTGGCTTTTCCATCCCATCAGACCAGAGCTTTCAGCCCCTGAACTGACCGAGCAATCGATTCTCGAGGGAAACCGCACGCTGGATATCAGCATCCTATGCGAACGGATTTTCAACCTGAGTGATCGAGGCCAAAGGATCGAACGTTTGGTGAAGACCTTTCCGAACGCCTTCGTACGGGGGCCCGGTTGGCCTCATGGTCCGATCCCAGCACCCGGAGTCTACCGTGACACCAAGATCGGATGGAACCTCCACAATAGTACCGGCCCCTGCAACACGCGCAGCACCATGTTGCCGGCGTTTGGAGTAATGCAGGTCTGCGATAATGCCTCCCACTTCGCCAAGCTTTTCCAATTGGACAAAGAGGGTGTCGGCTTCGATTCGCTGGAAGAATGCATCGACAAGACCCGGTACTATCTGGAGCACGATCAGGAACGCCGCCGAATCGCAGTAGCTGGTTGGAAGCGGGCTACGCAGGATTACACACTCGATCGCTGGTGGGAGAGGGTACTCTCCCGCATCACCGCTCACGTCACCGAGAAAACAAAGAACAACCAAGGCGACCACTTATTTTCTAGCACCGCAGGCGTAACAAACATTGCGGACCCGAGCCTTGCTGGTCCCGAAATCGGAAACACCACCACAACTCGCCAAAGAGAGCGTGTGGGTCAGAGGTCCGATGGAAAAAAACCTCGAATTCTGATGCTCGTCGACCGACGGGGCTGGGCCTACGACACGGCGGCCAAGTCCATTTCCGTTCGGCTCTCCGATGAGTTCGAATTCCATATCGCCTATGTCCGGGAGAACCCGGACCTGAATGCTTGGGAATTCGACCTGCTCTACGTCTTCTTCTGGGGGGAGACCTACCACCACCGGTTCGGAATCCCGCCGGAAAGAATTGTTAAGGAGATCAGTTCCCACCGTTGGGCCAACGAGGAGTCCTACGGTTTGCTCACGCCTACCCAGATGGCCGCGAAATATCTTTTCGACGCAGGCACGCTTACGGCCACGTCGAAGCGGCTTCAGGCGATCTTCGATCCCATCAGGCCGACCCAATGGTGTCCCAACGGCTTCGAGCCCGGACTATTCGCCCCACCGGATTCCAAGTCAGGTCCACTGAAGATCGGTTGGGCGGGCAACCGCAGGGATCCCTGCAAGGGTTTGCAGGACATTTTGGAACCCGCCGCCGGTGAAGACTTCGAGTTGTTGATCGCAGGGGGTGATCTGGACACAAAGGCGATGGCACGCTTCTACCGGTCCATCGATGTTCTCTGTATCGCCTCCACCGCGGAGGGCGAGCCACTGACTCTAATCGAAGGAATGGCGGCTGGTGTGTTCCCGGTCGCAGTCGATGTAGGCATCGTCCCGGAACTCGTCCGGCATCGCGAAAACGGGCTGATCATTGAACGCAAACCGTCGGCTTTTCGTGCGGCATTCCAATGGTGCCGGTTGAATCCCGATAAGGTCCGTTCCGCCGGTGCCTCCAATGCCCGGTCAATGGCTTCCATTCGTGGCTGGGACAACGTAGCCCCACATTGGCGCGAAGTTCTCCGTGCGGCGTGGGAGGCCCTTTCGACGAAGTCCCACCCCCCCTTCACCCCGTCTGTCGACAAACCATCCGATACCATGTCCAACCCCAAGGTGGCCGAGTCCGGTCACGCATCTACCGCAGCCGCCTCAATGAAGGAACTGAAGAGCGGGTACTTCGACCACCTGAAAGCTATGAACCCGGCCGGAGCTCAGGAGGCGACCTATCAGGCGTCGCTGTTCTACTACCGCGGGGAACTGGATCCCCTGCTGCCCGAGTCCAGGCAAGCCAGATGCCTAGATATCGGTTGCGGATTCGGTCACTTGCCGCGGTTCCTGCTCGAACGGGGTTTCCGCCGTGTCGGAGGCATCGAGATAGATGCCCGATTGCACGCCGAGGCCAAGACCTATGTCGGTGAACGTATGGAATTTCTCGAGCTCGGCGACGCCATTCCTTTCCTGGAGGACAAGAATGATTCGTTCGATTTCATCACTCTCTTCGACGTGATCGAGCATTTCACCCTCGACGACGGGGTCGCACTGTCACGGGGGATCCTGAAATCACTGCGCCCAGGAGGGCGGGTCATCATGCGCACGCCAAACATGGCGAACATCTTCGGTTCTTACTCCAGGCACATGGACCTGACCCACCAGATCGGCTTCACGGAACAAAGCCTCTCCCAAATGCTTCGTTTGGCGGGATTCTCAGATGTGGGTGTTCATGTGCCCCAATGGGATCCTAAACACCCCCTGACACGCGGTCTCACCGAGAGCGCAGATTTCCACCGGAGGCTTTTCGGACTGCAGGACCGGTCAACACCCCGAAGCTTCGAGAAGAACATCGTAGTCTGGGCCCGTCGCTAACCCACCCATCCGACGAAGACCATGAACCCTGTTCCTCCGCGCCTGCTGGTCACCATCGATACCGAGTGCGACCGGACTCCCACGTGGCGTACCTCCTCACCTTTGTCTTTCCGAGGTGTGACCGATTCCATCCCCAGGCGTATCCAACCCCTGTTCGAGCGCTTCGGAGTCCGCCCAACTTACCTCATCAGTTCCGAAGTGATCTGCCATCCCGAGAGCGCCGCAGTGCTCGCCTCGCTGCGGAATGTGGAATTGTCGACACATCTGCATGGCGACGACATGACCCCAAGGATCAAGACCTGGGAGATGGCCGGTGGCGTCACCGATCAGATGCAATGGGAATACGGCGAGGATCTCGAGCGCTCGAAGCTGGAGACTTTGACCGAACTGTTCCGACAGCACTTCGATCATCAGCCACTGAGTTTCAGAGCAGGGCGTTTTGGGGCAGGCCCACACACCGGGCGCATCCTCAAGGATCTCGGTTATGTCATCGATTCATCGGTGACTCCGCATGTCTGCTGGACAAGCCGTACAGGTGAGAAACGCCCAGACTATCGCGATTTCCCTGAGATTCCCTATGCGCTGGGTGCCGACGGGGACATTTCCCGAACCGGCAAGGGAGGAATCCTGGAACTGCCCGTCACCGTGCTCGCACCTGGGACGGTCCTCTCCAAAAACCCAACCGAACCCATCTGGTTCCGCCCCTGGTACTCCGATGAGGACACGCTTTGCAGAATCTTGGATTACGTCTTGGACCAACCGGCGGTCGATGGAGTGCACCGCCCGCTGGTGATGATGTTCCACAATGTGGAGCTTTTCCCCGGCGCTTCGCCTTATCCCAAGACGGAGGCAGAGGTCCAACGATACCTCGACATGATGGCAAGGGTCTTCGAGCGCGCCGAGCAACGGGGCATCCAGTCCTGCACGATGGCGGAGTACGCCAACCTGCACGCTTCCCATACCAGATGCCGAGGAGACATACCGACCAACTCCGTGCCTGAAATGAGCCGTGATGCCATCACCAACATTTCGATCAATCAGGATCCAGAAATTCGGATTCCCGCGCCGATCATCGAGAACGCTATCCAGAATCACCAAGCCCAACCTTGGTTCACCTATGTCTTCAAGGATCGCGCCAACCGCTGGGATGTCGTCATGCCCTGCCAATGGGTCGCCCGGCACATCGGTTGCGATCAACCCATCTTGTCCATTGGGACAGGGGTTGGACTCAACCTGCTCTGGCTTGCGGAACGCGGTTTCACGCGACTCTTCGGCACGGACATCGACCCGAAAGCCATAGATGCAGGGCGGGAGATCTCCAGCAAAGCGGGATTAAAAACCACCCTCGAGGTCGATGACGCGCTCGCTCCCAAGTCGTTTCCGGGCGATCGATTCGCGGTGATTGAGGCGCTCAACTGGTGCCACTTGATCAAGGGGTTCAACCTCGATGTCCTACTGGATCTCTATGTGCCGCGCCTCGAGGCGGGAGGAGTATTCATCCTAGACACCATCGATGTCGCCTACGATGCGGTCCCAGGCAACCAATACCATACAGCTGACCGGGAAAAACCGGAACGGGAGCGCCGCCCTAGCGAATACCAAACTCGGCTTTCCGAGGCCGCTGTGCGGGAAAGCTTCCTGCGTCATGGAATGGAGATCGAGGAGACGCTTACCCGCGATCAAACGATCCCGAAACGGGTCTACATAGGCCGTGTCGGCAAAGCCGTCTCTGCCGCATCAACGACAATCCGTCCAACCTTACACCGCCCTCGGGTCATGCTCATGGCCGATGTGCCGAACTGGATCTTCGCGCGCCACTGCAAGGTGCTCATGGAGCGACTGGGGTCCCAGTTCGATTTCGATCTCAAGCTTCAGGGCCAGACCTATAACGAGGCGGATTACGACCTCATCTACCCTCTGGAATGGAACCTCATTCCCCAGAACCAGATCCGCACGCCGGCCAAGTATGTCACCAGCATCCGCTCCCACACCTCTTGGGCCGGGCATGACTTCCTCGGGTTCACACAGTTCCTGAACACCCACTTCCAACGGATTCACACGGTCTCCGAGAGACTGACCCGGGTCTTCAGGCCGTTCGTGCCCCAAACCGATTGCGTCACCCACGGGACCGACACGGCTTTCTTCACACCAACTCGCCCGGTGGACCAAACACCCTCAGGGCGCGTCCGGGTGGGTTGGGCCGGCAATCGTGTGAACAAAACCAAAGGCTTCGAGGAGTTGATAGCGCCTCTTGGAAAACTTCCTGGCGTGGAGTTGGTCTTCTGCGGCTACATGGACAAGAACCTCGATCTGGAGGGGATGCGGCGATTCTACGACAGCATCGATGTCTACATCTGTTCCTCGGCTCAGGAAGGCAACAACAACTCCTTGCTTGAGGCAGCCTCGATGGAGCGCGCCATCCTCACCACCGACAACGGCACGGTGCCCGAGTACCTGCAGCACCGACAAAGTGCTCTGATCGTCGAACGCGAGCTACCCCTGCTCATCCAAGCCGTCTGCGAACTTCGGGATGATCCAGGTCTGCGTCGATCGCTCGGAATGGCGGCACGCCAAGCGGTGATCGCTCGATTTGATTGGAGCCAAATGGCACCGCGCTACGCCGATTTTTTCCATCGGGCCATTAGCTGTGTTCCAACGTGGCAGCCGAAAACCGAAGCCACTCAAGGTTCAATTCAGCCTCGAGCTCCACAGGCAGCAAATGGCGGACGCTCGCAAGCGCCAAACCCAACCAGCTCCACTCATAACCAACCTGTCGAACAAGACCCCCTCGCCAAGGCCGAAGCCATCGCCCGAGAAGCGTTGACCTTAGACCCCAAGGGTGCCGATGCGCTGCTGCTGCTGGCTCACGTTCTCTTCAAACAGCAACGATGGCTGCATTGCGCCAAAACCTGTCAGGAGTTGTTGTCCATCCAACCCCAAAATGCCGACGGCATGGTGATTCTCGCCGAATGCATGCTGAAATTGAATGAACCTCAGACGGCCATCGAGGTTTATCAAAACGCTAAGATTTTGGCACCGAATGACCCCAACATTCAGGCAAGGCTTCAGGAGTTAGAAGCCAAGCACAGCGTGGCCGTGGCATTGACGCCCGAGCAAGATGAGGCCATTGGCCTCGGCTTGAAGGCGCTTGAGGTCGATGACACCGCCGCAGCGTTGGAACATTACCGCAGAGCTCAGACCTTGGGGCCAGCCCACCCGGATCTGAACATCATTGTTGGCGAACTGGAGGTTCGTATCGCTTCCTCAACTACCGCGTTATCGCCAGCCCCCATTTTGTCTGGAGAACTTGAATCAACCACCCCAAGTCCAGCCGTCGCGCCACAGGCTCAAGTTAAAAGTCCCCAACGGGAACCGGGTTGGTCTTTCCTCATCATCACCAACGGCAAGAGGCCCCGAAAATTAGCACGTGAGATAGAATCCATCCGCGCGCTCAAGATTCCTCAGTTCGAAATCCTGGTCGGCGGCGAACCGCCCACCGAGCTCCCGGATGGTGTCGGAACGGTCCTTGCCGTCGACGCCGCTCGCAACGGGCGGTTGGGTGAAATGCGCAACGCGCTGACTGCCGCCGCCCGGTATGACCATTTTGTGGTGGTGGATGACGACTTCATTTTCCACGCCGATTTCTACACCGGTCTCCAGCGCTATGGAGACGATTGGGAGGCGCTTTCTGTGCGCATCCTGAATCCAGACGGATCCCGATTCTGGGATTGGGCCACTCATGGAGGCCCGCGTGGGCACGTGTTGCTGGACTACACCGACGATGATGACCATGTGTACATCACCGGAGGTCTGATTTTGCTGAAAGCCGAGGTGGCCGACCGAGTGAAATGGGATGATGGCCGGGGATTCTACCAAGGCGAAGACCTGGATTTTTCCAGCAGATTAAGGAAGGCCGGAATTCGTCCGTCCTTCAATCGCCACAGTACGACCACCCACGATGATGGTCGGTACACCATGGTGGTGACTCCAGCCGGGCGTCAGATGCATCGGCGATCGACGGAATCGGGCCTCCCCCTGCGCTGGTCGGCCCCGTTCTTCAATCCGAGTGGTTACGCCAGCGAGGCGATCAACTTTGTCCTGCCGTTGGAGAAGAGGAGCACTCTCGGCATTCTCCATAATTCCTCGATCGAATCGGCGACATTTACTCGAGGCCTTCCCGCTGCAGACCGCGAGGCGCTGTTCCGGATGCGCGACCGGTTCGGAACGCTCCGTGGCGGCATTTGCATCTCCCATGGCCCTGCAGGGTTCTTCACTCGCCTCCCCGACGCCGACTACAGCATTGGGCGCACGATGTTCGAGACCGATCGCATCTCGCCGGAGTGGGTCGCGTCCTGCAATCGGATGGATGAGGTTTGGGTGCCGTCGCAATACAATGTCGAGACCTTCGCGGCCAGTGGCGTAGAGCGATCGAAATTGGTGGTGATTCCGGAGGCGGTGGATTCGGATTTTTTCGATCCGGCCCGGCACTCGGTCTACCCGTTGCCCAACCAGGCCCGGTTCAACTTCTTGTCCATTTTCGAGTGGTCCTCCCGCAAGGGCTGGGACGTTTTGTTGGCCGCTTATTTGCGCGAGTTCTCAGCCGACGACGACGTGTGCCTGTGGCTGCGCACTTACTTGTTCTCCAAACCCGAGGGCGATCCGACGGAGGAAATTCGCCGGCGCATCGCGGACTTCACCGCAACTCTCGGACTGGGGGACAAAAAACTCCCCCGCATCGAACTCATCGCCGATCAGGTACCGAGCGACCAATTGCCGGGCCTGTACCTCGCCTGCGACTGCTATGTGGCCCCGAGCCGGGGGGAGGGATGGGGACGCCCTCAGCACGAGGCCATGCTCATGGAGCGCCCCGTGATTGCGACGAACTGGAGCGCGAATACGGAATTCATGTCCGAGGAAACCAGCTACCTCCTCGACTATGAAATGGTCGAAGCCCGCGAGCTCGAGCCGGAGCTGTGGCACTACAAGGGTCACCGCTGGGCCAATCCCTCCGAGACCCACTTGCGATCGCTGATGCGTCGGGTGTTCACCCACCCCGATGAAGCCCGCACCAAGGGCCAGGCGGCCCGCAAGCACATGGCCCGCCATTACAGCCGAGATGCGGTGGCCGATTTGGTGATCCGTCGCTTACAGACCATCGAGCGTTCGCTGGTCTCGGCCCACCTTCCGGCGGCGCCGATGGTGGATCTTCATGCACCCGTCTCAGAGGCTCCGTCCACCACGATAACTCTGGCTCTCGAGGGCTCCTTCCTCGACTTGGGTTCCCTGTCGCACGTGAACCGGTCTTTGGTCCAAGGCCTCAATCAGGAACCGCGGTTCCGTGCGGTGGCCGTATCAACCAACAACTCTGTCAACGGTCCGGTGCCTCCGGAACTGAAGGGCTGGACTCAACGCGTCCTGCGGCGTTCCCCCTCAGAGAGCGTGATCACATTGCGCCATGCCTGGCCACCGGACTGGCGACGCCCCGAGCACGGTGCCTGGGTGCTCATCCAGCCTTGGGAATATGGTTCCATCCCTGCCGAATGGGCGCAGCAAGCCAAGAACGTGGATGAAATCTGGTGCCCCAGCCGGTACGTCCGAAGCCTGTACCTGCAAGCCGGCATTCCGTCAGACAAGTTGAAGGTCTTGCCCAACGGCTACAATCCGGCAGTGCACCATCCGGGAGCTGCCCCCACGCCCATCGCCACCGGCAAGAAATTCAAGTTCCTCTTCGTGGGCGGAACCATCGCCCGCAAGGGAGCCGACCTGCTCCTGGAAACCTACCTGGCCACCTTCCGCCGATCCGACGATGTCTGTCTGGTCATCAAGGATTTCGGAGGCAAGTCCGCCTATCAGGGACAGACCTTGTCGGAACGGATCCGTCAGGCGCAGTCCGATCCGAATACCCCGGAAATCGTTTACCTCGATCAGGAATTGCCCGAGCGCGAACTGGCCGGTCTTTACACGGCCTGTGACTGCTTGGTGCACCCGTACCGCGGCGAGGGCTTTGGTCTGCCGGTCCTCGAGGCCATGGGCTGCGCCCTGCCGGTGATTTGCACCGGCGGTGGGTCGACCGATGACTTCGCCATCGACGAGTTCGTGCACCGCATCCCGGCCTCGCGGGAATACGTGGGCCATGAGGTCAGCGGCATGAAGCTTGATCACCGGGGCTGGTGGTTGAGCCCCGATGCCGAAGCCTTGCGGGAATCCCTCAAGGCCGCTGTCCAAGAGGCTCCGCAATGGCGTGAGCGTGCCCTTCGTGGCGCTCAGCACGTAGCCGCCCATTGGACCTGGAAAAACGCCGCCCAGACCGCTGCCCATTTGGCGCGGGATTTGGTCGCTCGACGCCAAGCCCAGGCCGAGGCCAAGAAGTCCCGTTTGGCCAACGCGAACCGCGGCATGACCTTGCCGGAGGTGTCATTCCGCGGAGATCTTTTGGCAGCCCAAAAGGCGTTCCAAGGACAGAACCCCCTCGAAGCCTGGCGACTCGGATGCACTGCCATCGAAGAACGCCCCTTCCACCCAGAAGGATGGGTCTTCTTGAGCGAGGTGGCGGCCAGCACCGGTCATCGGACTCTAGCCCGCCAGTGCGCACAAAAGGCCACCACCCTGGCGCCGAACTGGAAGCCCGCCCGCAAGCGCCTCTCCAGCATTCCCGGAGGCCCCGACAAACCCACGATCGAACTGAGCGACCCGCCGCTGCGTGAGGGCTTGCCCCCGCGACTGTCGGTGTGCCTCATCGCCAAGAACGAGGAACGATTCCTCAATGGATGCCTCGAATCCATCCGAGGCCTCGCCGACCAGATCATCCTCGTAGACACCGGCTCTACCGACAGGACTGTCGAGATCGCCCGCGCCCACGGAGCTGAAGTCCACTTCCGTGCCTGGGACAACGACTTCAGCGCCGCCCGCAATGCCGCCCTGCTCCATGCCCGCGGAGACTGGATCCTCGTCCTCGATGCCGATGAAGAAGTCTCGAAGACGCACCACTCGACCCTGCGAGCCCTGCTCACGCAGGCGAACACCATCGCCTATCGTTTGCCCTTGGTGGATGTGGGCCGGGAAGATCAGGGGGTAAGCCAGGTGCCCCGCCTCTTCCGCAATGCTCCCCAGCAGTTCTACGTGAGCCGCGTCCATGAACAGGTGTATGCCAGCCTGGAATTGAACCGCGAGAAATGGTCGATGGAGAACCGCTTCGGAGACGCCCGACTCCTCCATTACGGATACCAGACCGAGGTGGTCAAGAGCCGGAACAAGGTTCAACGGAATCTCCGCTTGTTGGAACAAGCCAACGAAGAGTATCCGAACGACGTCAATTTGCTGATGAACCTCGGGTTGGAGCTCTGGCGCTCGGGTCAACAAGGCTATGGCATTGGGTATTACGAAAAATCCTACCTAGCCATGCTGCAGTACCCCTACTCGCAATCACCCCAGGAGTTGCGCGAGGTACTGCTCACTCAATACGCCTCCCATTTGCTGACCCTGAAGCAAAACGAGGACGTCGTGACCATCTTCAACGAT
>CAMATE010000054.1 GCA_945861075.1 Akkermansia muciniphila | reverse complement strand
CCACCTGGATGCAATCGTCGGCGGTACAAAATCCAGAAGCCCTCCAGGCGGATCCAGCCAATGACCTGTTGTGGCGTCAGAATCTCCGTCGTCTGGATGCCGAGGCGTTGCGCGACAGTCTGCTGGCGATCTCGGGAGCCTTGAATTTGGAGGCCGGTGGTCGGGGTTTTTTCCCGGCGCTCAGCGGCGAGGTGCTGGCGGGAGGCTCCCGACCTGGCACCGACTGGCAGGTGTCCGAAACGGGTGAACGGGCCCGGCGCAGTGTCTATGCCTACATCCGGCGAACTTCCATGGTACCGATGTTCGAGGCCTTTGATTACAGCAACGCTACCTCTCCACTCTCGGAGCGCCCCATCACCACGGTGGCCCCGCAGGCCTTGATGTTGCTGAATGACGCCTTCGTGCAAGAGCAGGCCGTTGAACTGGCCCATCGCATCCGCACCGAAGCCGGGTCCGGTGCGTCCTCGGAGACGCTCTTGCAACACGCCTGGACTCGGGCCACCGGCCGCAAACCCTTGCCGGAGGAATTGGCTCGGATGTCCCAATATCAGCGGCGTCAGGAATCGGTTTGGGAAGGCCTGCGCCACCGGTTGTCCTTCCGACCGGACGTGCCCGACACGTTGTCGGTGCCTTATTTCAATGCGCTTCCGCCAGATCGATTCCTTGTGCCACCCGGGTCCGACTGGGAATGCCACAAAGGTCTGTGGCCGCGCGAATACGAGGGCAATCGGGCATTGGAGCCGGGACGCGGTCCGTTTGCTTTTTGGAGTGGGGCTGCGGTGAGCGACGGCGAACTGGCAGTGGAAATAGTACCCCAGGTGGGCTGTTCCCAGGTGGGTCTGCTCTTGCGTGCTTCGGTCGGATCGGGCGGCGCCGGTGAGACCGGACATGAGTTGGTCTTCGAGCCCCGAGAAAGTCGATTGGTGCTGCGTCAGTTGACGGGCGCCGGGGTGGTCTCGCTGGCTTCCCGCGATGGGGTCGCCTTGCGGGGAGATCGCTTTAAGATCCGGGTTCGTCTCGAAGGCGGGCGCATGGCGGTCTATTTGGGTGACGATGCGGCCCCCGCGATGCAGGCCACTGCGGCCACGGGTTTCTCGACCTCGGGGCATTTGGGTGTTCGAGCCTGGGGATCCGGTGTGAGTTTGGATCAATTTCGGTGGACCCCATCGGGTGGTGCGCCTCGACCGTTGTGGGCGGAGCGCCCGCCCAATTGGGCCCGTCACCGGGCTTTCGAGAGCGCTTGTCTGCTCATGCTCAACCTCAACGAAGTGGCCTATGTCGACTGAATCTTCCGCGTCTTCCAGCGCCTCCCGCGCAGGTTCTCCCCTGTGCGCCGGATCCCGGCGTGATTTCCTGGCCCAGTTCGGTGCGGGTTTCACCAGCTTGGCATTGTCCGGAATGTTGGAGGCCGATGGTTTCTTCGCGCGACCCGACGTGGCCGCCAGCGTGTCGTCGGATCCGATGCGTGTGAAGCCACCCCACCTTCCAACGAAGGCCAAGGCCTGCATTTTTCTGTTCATGTACGGAGGTCCCTCGCAAATGGACCTCTTCGACTACAAGCCGGAGTTGAACCGTCGCCACGGGCAGACTGCGTCGCTCGAACAGCGTCGCCGCGACGTGAAGCCCGGAACCCTGCTCGGCTCCAAGCGGACTTTCCGTCAGTACGGCCAGTCGGGTTTGTGGTGCAGCGACGTGTTGCCGCATCTCTCGGCTCACATGGACAAAATGGCGGTGATCAAGTCGCTGTATGCCGACTCCTTCGCCCACGGTTCGGCCATGATCCAGATGAACAGTGGCCGTGTTTTGCAAGGGTGGCCGTCGATGGGTTCCTGGATGTCCTATGGTTTGGGTTCGGCCAACGCGAACCTCCCCGGCTATGTGGTCATGCTCGATCCGCGCGGAGGCCCCATTAGCGGGGCGGCCAATTGGTCCAGTGGATTCATGCCCGCGGCTTACCAGGGCACGGTCTTCCGGGCCTCTGGTAATCCCATCCTGAACCTCGATCCGGCCGACGGGTCACCGGCGCAGATCCAGCGCGACACCATTTCCACGCTCAATGAGCTCAACGCCGGGCATTTGGCCTCGCGTCCGGGTTTCAGCGAATTGCAGGCCCGGATTGCGAGCTACGAGTTGGCCTTCCAACTCCAGCGCAGCGCCCCGGACGCCCTCGACCTGTCTCAGGAATCGGCCGCTACGTTGGAAAGCTACGGCGTGAACCAGTCGCGCCCGGATGATCACCCGCT
This sequence comes from Akkermansia muciniphila, assembly GCA_945861075.1. GTDB lineage: Bacteria > Verrucomicrobiota > Verrucomicrobiia > Limisphaerales > UBA9464 > SXXZ01. The sequence continues at coordinate 13,542 of CAMATE010000054.1, read as the reverse complement.
GGCCTTGGGGCCCGCGCCCTTCGGCCGTCAATGCCTCATCGCCCGGCGACTGGTCGAGCGGGGTGTTCGCTTTATCCAGATTTATCACGGGGGTGGTCACCAGCAGCAGAACTGGGACGCCCACAATGGTGTGGAGGAAAACCTCCGCATTCACGGGCCGGAAATCGATCGACCCATCGCCGCCCTCTTGGCCGATCTCGAACAGCGGGGGCTGCTCGATTCGACGCTCATCGTCTGGGGCGGCGAGTTTGGTCGTCAGGCGGTCTCACAGGGCGGCAATGGTGGCCGCGACCACAACCCCAAGGGCTTCACGTACTGGCTGGCGGGTGGTGGGGTCCGTGGCGGCACCAGCTATGGCGAGACAGACGAACTGGGCCACGAGGCCGCTGTGGATCGCCATCACATCCGCGACTTGCACGCCACGATCTTGCACCTCATGGGTCTGGATCCCCAGCGGCTCACTTACTTCTACGGTGGTCTCGACCAGAAACTCACCGGCGTGGTCGAGCCCGAGATCATCCGGCGCATCCTGGCCTGACTGGGCTTGGATTGATGTGGTTGAGGTCGGAACGCCTGGGAACGGTTCGGATGTGTCGGTGGAAAATAAAAAACCCTCGGAAACGTTATGTTTCCGAGGGTTTTAAATGGCGACCCCACGGGGAATCGAACCCCGGTTACTGCCGTGAAAGGGCGGTGTCCTAACCGCTAGACGATGGGGTCTAAAAAGAGCGGCGAGTCTTTCGCAGACTATCGCCATACTTGTCACGCTATAATTTCACGCCAAAACGGATGGTGGGTCGGCAGGGATTTGAACCCTGGACCAACGGCTTAAAAGGCCGCTGCTCTACCGCTGAGCTACCGACCCGCCAAAAGCGGATGCGCAAGGTATCGGGGAAGGAGGCTTCGGCAAGCAGTCTTTTCGAAAGAGTTCTGGGCCTGAGGTCGGAGAGTGCTGTGCTTTCGAGCGTCGTTACCCATGGATCGCTGCGGAGAGGTGCGTGATTTTTCTGCGTGTTTTCGGGGGCCAAGCTTGACGGGGAGGGTTGAATTTCGGACCAAGAGTGTCGTCATTTCCCAGCCATGAATTCACCTCTCGAGAACCGCAGGGACTTTCTCAAGTCCAGCTCCACCGCCGCTGCCCTGACGTTTGCCGCACCGGCTCTGCTGATGCGGGATCGCGCCTTCGCCGCCAACACCGACACCATTCGCATCGGCCTCGTGGGCTGCGGCGGTCGTGGCACCGGTGCCGCCGGCAATGCGCTGGAGGCCGACAAGAACCTGGTCCTCGTGGCCATGGGCGACGCCTTTGAAGACCAGCTCAAGCAGAGCCACTCCAGCTTGGACAAGCAGTTCCCCGGCCGCGTCCAGGTGGAGCCCTCCAAGCGCTTCGTCGGGCTCGACGCCTACCAGAAGGTGATTGATGCCGGTGTCGACGTGGTGCTCTTGGCCTCGCCTCCGGGATTCCGTCCGACCCACCTCCGCTACGCGGTCGAAAAGAAGAAGCACATCTTCTGTGAGAAGCCCATGGCCACCGACAGCGCCGGCATCCGTCACGTGATGGAGTCGGTCCGCATGTCCAAGGAAGCCAAGCTCAACATCGTGGCCGGTTACTGCTGGCGTTATTCGTTGCCGCGGCGCGAGTTCTTCAAGCGCATCAACGAGGGTGAGATCGGCGAGGTGCTGGCGATGTACGGCACCTATCTGACCGGCCCGGTGAAGCCGATGCAGGCTCCCTCGCAACGCAAGGACGGCGTGGGCGACCTCGAGTGGCAAATGCGCAACTGGATGAACTTCACCTGGCTGGCTGGTGATGGTTTCGTCGAGCAGTGCATCCACACGGTGGACAAGATGATGTGGGCCTTCGGCGACAAGCCGCCGGCCAAGGTCGTGGCCAACGGCGGTCGGGTGCACCCGAACTACGAGGGCAACATTTTCGACCACATGACGGCCACCTACGAGTGGGCCAACGGCGCCCGCGGCGTCATCGCCCAGCGCCAGATCGCCAACTGCTACAGCGACAACAGCGATTACGTGCTCGGTGGCAAGGGCAAGGGCTGGAACGGTTGGTCCAACGCCTACTTCAAGAACGCCGACGGATCGAACGGCTGGCGCTATCGCGGTGAGAATCCCGACATGTACGTTGTTGAACACCAGCACCTCTACAGGGCCATTCGCGCCGGCGAGTTCCACAACGACGGCGACCGCATGGTCAACAGCACGTTGGCCGGCATCATGGGCCGCCTTTCGGCTTACACCGGCCAGGAGGTCACCTGGGAGCAGGCCCTCAATTCGAAGATTCAGCTCGTGCCCGACAACTTGTCTTGGGACATGAAGCTCCCGATCGAGCCGCTGCCGGTTCCGGGCAAGACCAAGTTGTCCTAACCTCTCATCGAAGACCAACTGGGCTTTTCATCGGGCCCAGTTGGTCTTTTTCTCGTCAGTCTCCGCTGTGTTTGTTCCGGATCCGTTGCCCCCCCCGATTTCTCCATTGCCATGAATCGCCGTCACTTTCTTCAGACCGCCGCCCTCCTCGGAGCGTCGTTGCCCGCCTTTGCGCAGACCGCGCCCAAGCGCAAGATCCTCAAAGGGATCATGTGGGGCACCGTGGGCGTACCCGGTTCGGTGATGCAGAAAATGGAGGCGGTCAAGGCTGCGGGTTATGACGGCGTCGAGCCGATGGGTGGCATGGACAATGCCGAGATGAACGCCGCCCTCAAGGCCACCGGTCTCAAGGCCGGTTCCGTGTGCTGCCACACGCACTGGGCCAAGCCGCTGTCCGACCCCAATCCGGCTGTCCGCGAGGTCGGTGTTGAGGGACTCAAGCTGTCGCTGCGCGATGCCAAGGCTTACGGTGCTCCGGCGGTGCTGCTGGTGCCGGCGGTGGTCAATGCCTCCATCAGCTATGCCGACGCCTACACGCGCTCTCAGGCCGAGATTCGCAAGGTGGTGCCGTTGGCCGAGGAGTTGGGCGTGAAGATCGCCATCGAGAACGTCTGGAACAATTTCCTCCTCAGCCCGCTGGAGGCCGCCCGCTATGTCGATGAATTCAAGAGCCCGATGGTGGGCTGGCACCTCGATGTGGGGAACCTGATCCATTACGGATGGCCCGAGCAGTGGGTCCGCATCCTGGGCAAGCGTATCGCCACGCTGCACATCAAGGAATACAGCCGGGCCAAGGCCGACAAGCAGGGCAAGTGGGCTGGCTTCGATGCCGAGTTCCTCAAGGGCGACAACAACTGGCCTGCGGTGATGAAGGCCATCGACGAGATTGGTTATCAAGGGTGGGGCATCGCTGAACAGGGCGGTGCCGGTTCCCCGGAGGGCCTCAAGAAGCTCTCCACCGAGATGGATCAGATCTTTGCCTCCTGAAGTCGGAGGTGGCCCGCGGGGAACCGGCGGGTTGCTTCACACACCGTTCCAACGGGTTTCGTGGCCTTAGCCGCCGGGTCTAGGTCCGGTGGACCTTGCCCTCTCAACATTCCGCATTCCGATCTTTCCAAAGCCTCCAGCCACCGACGCCATGATCCTTCGATCCAGCCTGTCCCTCGCCGCACTCATTGCCGCAGGACTTTCAGCCGTCACCGCCTCGGTCCTCCTGGCCGAAGTGCCACGGCATCCGAAGTTTGGGTTTCCGGTGTACACCAACGCGCCGTCGGGACGGCAGTTGGCGGGCCAGCACAAGCCGGCCGACAACCCCGCCTACAGCCCCGAAGAAGCCCGCAAACGCTTCACGCTGTTGCCGGGCTTTGAAGCGAGGCTCTTCGCCTCGGAGCCCGAAGTGGTGAATCCCGTGGCCATGACCTGGGACGATCGAGGACGCCTTTGGGTGGTGGAATTGTACGAGTATCCGCTGGGCACCAAGCCGGGAGAGAAGGGGCGCGACCGTATCAAGGTGCTCGAAGACACCGACGGCGACGGCCGGGCCGACTCGGTGAAGGTATTCGCCGATGGTTTCACGTTGGCCACGGGCATTCTGGTGGCCAATGGCGGCGTGTATCTGGGGGCTGCGCCGAATTTGTATTTCCTCGAGGACACCGACGGGGATCTCGTTGCCGACAAGCAAACCATTGTCCAAACCGGGTTTGGTCTCGAAGACCGGCACGAACTCCTTAATGGCTTCACCTGGGGTCCCGACGGCCAGATGTACATGACCCACGGGGTGTTCACCCGGACCCAGGCCGTGGATCCGGCCAAGCCTGGAGAACCCGTTTTGCTGACGGCGGGAGTGGCGCGTTTTCAGCCGAAGACCCGGCGCATGGAGATCTTCGCCGAGGGCACATCCAATCCTTGGGGCGTGGACTTCGACGCCCGGGGCAACGCCTTCGTCAGCGCCTGTGTCATTGATCATTTCTTCCACCTCGCCCCAGGCGGGCTCTACCAACGGCAGGCGGGTCAACCTCCCTATCCCTACGCCTACGACTTGCTGCCCAGCATCGTCGATCACAAGCACCACATGGCGGCTTACGCAGGCGTGGACATCTATCAAGGTGACCAATACCCGGCGGAGTTCCGCGGCATGGCCCTGCAGGGCAACATCCATGACAACGCCATTCATCGCGATCGCCTGACGTCTCAGGGCAGCACCTTCCTCGCCTCGGCCAATGGCGATTTCCTGCGCGCCAACGACGGGTGGTTCATGCCGGTGAGCATGCAAACCGGCCCCGACGGCGCGGTGTGGGTCATGGATTGGTACGACAAATACCCGTGCTACCAGAATGCCGGTGCCGATCCCGAGGGCGTGGACCGCGAGCGCGGCCGCATCTGGCGCATTGTCTGGGCTGGAGACCAACCGGGTCGGCCCGTGCCGGCGCGGCCCGCGGGATTGGCGTTGGCTCAGTGGAGCACGGCTGAACTCGTCCAGACCCTCGGTCACTCCAATGTGTGGCATCGCCGCACTGCCCAGCGGATCTTGTCTGAGCGGCTCGACATCGCCTCCCAAAAAGGCGCCATGGTCACGCGCATGAAATCGTCGGGTTCAGAGGATGGCCGTTTGGCCGCTCTGTGGACCTTGTTCAGTGCTGGTCTGGCCGATGACGCTGTCTTGGACGAGGCGGCCGATGCCTCCTTGCCGTCGCTGCGCATGTGGGCGGCCCGGTTCACGGGTGAGAACAACCGCCTCACCGAACGAGTTCAGAAGCGCCTCGAATTGCTGGCCACCGACGAGAACCCAACCGTGCTCGCGGCCGTCGCCACGGCCTTGCGCCAGTTCTCTGGTGGATCCCTCACGGTCAACACCCCGCCATCGCACGATATCGCGGTCCTCGGGCCCTTGGTGACGGCCGTGGCCGAGAAACTTCTGGGAACCGCCAAGGCTTCCACCGACCGCGACTTGCCCTTCCTGCTGTGGATGGCCCTCGAGCCCAACTTGCTCTACGACCCCAACATCACGGCCGCCTGGTTTCAGGAGAAGGGGGAACGCTATCTCCCCTTGTCGGGCAAGTTGGCCTACAAGATGGCTCGTCGATTTTGCGATGCCCGGAAGGATTGGCTCGTGGACAAGACGCTGGAGATCGTGGCGTCGCTCGACTCGGCCTCTCCGCTCATCCCGTACTTGCTGGATGGCCTGATTGACGGCCAGCGCGGCAAGGCATTGGCCCCCACTCAACCCACCGAGGCGCTGCTCCAGAAACTCCTCTCCAGCTCCAATCTCGCCACTGTGGCCAAGGCCCGGCAGTTGGGAGCCTTGTGGGGCGACGTCGGCGCGCTGCGGGCACAGTTGGCGCGCGTGAGCGACACCACCCTCTCGGAGGCCGAACGCTTGGAGGCGATCCAAGGGCTTCGCAATCAGCGCGGTGAGGATGGCCGCTTAGCTCTCTTGAGCCTGGCGGGTTCGACAGCGTCCGATGCGCTTCGAGTGGCCGCCGTCCGGGTGTTGTCCGAGACGGGCAACGACGAAACCGCCCGCCAGTTGCTCGTGCATTGGAAGACCATGACCCCGGCGGTGCGCACGGCCGCCGCCCAGTTCTCCACCACCCGGGGCGCTTGGAAGTGGGCTCTCTACAATGCCATCGACCGTGGGGAGATTGCCAAAGGCGACATTCCGGCCACCGCTGTTCGCTCACTTCTCAGTTCGCGGAATGCGGATGAGCGGGACAAGGCCGGCCGAATCTTTGGGCGATTCCAAGCCTCGGGACCCGAGATCCTTCAGCGCATCGCCGCCAAGCGAAAGGTGGTGATCGATGGGCCTGTGGACTTGAAGGCGGGGCACGAGCTCGCTGTCAAAACGTGTCTGGTCTGCCACCAGTTGCACGGAGAGGGTGCGGCCGTTGGGCCCGATTTGACGGGTGTTGGCCGCAGTTCGCTCGATGCGCTCCTGCACAATGTCATCAACCCCAACGAAATCATCGGTCAGGGCTATGAGAACGTGGAGGTCGAGACCGTCGACGGTCAGACCCACAGCGGGCGGATGGTCGAGAACACGGCCAACCGGGTGAAATTGCTCATGGCCGGTTCGAATGAAGTGGTGATCGATCGATCCAACGTGAAGGCGTTGCGTGTGACCCCCAATTCAGCCATGCCTGAGGGGCTCGATGAGATGCCCGACGCCGATTTCCGCAACCTCATTTGGTACATCCTGGCACCGCCTCAAGATGGCAAGCCCCTGACGCCAGAGCGCCGCAAGGAACTCATTGGTGAAACCTCCGGCGTTCTCCCCGATGCCAACAGCAAGGGCCCGGCCGTGGCAACCGATGGCGAATCACTGGCACTCTGGGCTCCAGGTTGGCAGGTCGATTGCCCGGAGTTCGAGGGCGCGCCCGCCAAGTACCCGGAAGCGGTGGGTCGGCGCAACGTGCTCATGACCCATCCCATCGACGCCCGACGTCCGGCGGCCTTGGTACGGGCGATCAACTTGCCGCGGGAGGGTAAGACAGCTCTGAAATTCGCCGTGGCCGCCCATGACCAAGGCGATTGGGAGCTTCGGGTGGTGGTCGAGGGCGAGGTGATCCATCGCCAAGCGGTGAACCACGAGGCGCCCCGATGGAAGAACGTTTCCATTGACCTCACGCCGTACGCCGGCCGCCGCGTGATCATTCGCCTCGAGAACGCCGCCTCCGAGTGGTCCTGGGAGTTCGGCTAGTGGGCCGACCTGCGCCTCGAGACCGGCGAGCCCCTTCAGGCTCGCACGGAAGGTCGGTGAGGACACCGTCGCCCCGCGTCAGTGCCTGCACCGGCCGCGTCGGCGCAGCTTATCTTCCGGCCTGGGAATCGGTTGATCCAAAGGCATTCCATTCGGGGCCCAGTTGGGCTAGAAAGTGCAGCGGGTAGGCCCGGTGCAGCACGAAGACCGGCAATAGGATCACGGTGCTGAGATACGGCACGAACAGCAGGCAGCACCCGCAGCAGGTGATGACCGCGAAGACAAACACGGCTAGAGCGGTAACGAGCGACAACGGAATCTGGATCAGCAGGTAGAGCAGAAACGCGGTAGGAAATCGGCTCATGTGGCCCAGCAGGACGCCCCACGCGGTGCGGCATCCGCATCGACGCAGGTACTGGATCGGCACCACGAAATCCTCGGTCAGTGAACCAATGAGCCAAAGTCCCAGGGCGCAGAGTAGGGCTGGAGTGAGCAGCAGTCCGAAGGCGAGCCAAGCCGATCCGGCAGTGGGTCCGAAAGACAACGCCTGCATGAGGACGGCTCCTGCCAACAGTGAGAGGGTCAACACGCAGCCCCCCAGACCGAGAACCAGCCGGAAGCGGAACAAGCTGTTGCCCTCACGGACAAACTCGTTCCACGGACCTGCTACCTCCGTCTGATTTGTGGCCACCCCGTTCAGGAAGAGGAAGCTGCCGCGACTGCTCAGCCACGTGAGGACCACCCAAAGTGCCATGGACACCAAGGCCAAGAAGCCCACGAGAGGCACCAACCAAAACAGTTTCTGGGAGAGCGGTTCCAGCGAGTTTCGGATCAGTGCCTCCAGGTTTTCGAGGATGGTGTGCGGGCTTTCCCAGTTTCGCGGGAAGTCGGCTTTGAGATTGTCCCCTTGAAACGGAGTAATTCCCAAATCTCCCAACTGGTAGATCCACGCCATAAACCCCAGGACCAGCCATTTACCGAAGTCGAAGGGTTTGAAGAGAATCCGGCGTGTCGTGCCCAAGGCGGATTCCAGCGGCCAAATCGGATCGATCCAACGGACCACGGGAGGAAGAGGGGTGGGATCGGCCGGGTTCATAAAAGGATATCAGCGGTGATCTGCCCCATCTACCTCTCGGGATGGTTTATTGGCAATCCACGAATTGGGGTTCGGAATCGTTGATTAAACCATTTTCAGTTTGCGGTTAGACGCTGCGATCAGTCCCCAAGGCGAAGCGCAGTCGCCATGTCGCGGGCGAAGTAGGTGAGGATCCAGTCGGCGCCGGCGCGTTTGATGGCCAACAGGCTTTCGTTGCGAGTGGCCACGAGGTCGAGCCACCCAGCGCGGGCTGCGGCATGAATTTGAGCGTATTCGCCGCTCACCTGATAGGCAGCCAAGGGCAGCCGGGTTTGCCGCCGTAGTTCCGCCAGAATGTCGAGGTAGGGACCCGCCGGCTTGACCATTAGCGCGTCGGCCCCCTCCTGCTCGTCGAGCAGGGCATCCTTCAGGGCCTCCCGCGGATTGGCGGGATTGAGTTGGTAGGTGCGTTTGTCGAGCGACCGGGTGCCCGCGGCCTGGGCACTGCCGACCGCCTCACGGAACGGCCCGTAATAGGCTGAGGCGAACTTGGCGCTGTAGGCCAGGATGCCGGTGTTTCCGTGCCCTGCCGAATCGAGCGCGTGGCGAACGGCCCGCACCCGGCCGTCCATCATGTCGCTGGGGGCCACGAAGTCGGTGCCTGCCGCCGCGTGCAAGGCGGCCATTTCGCCCAGCACGGTGACCGTAGCGTCGTTGTCCACATCTTGGCCATCGGCGGTCAGAAGGCCGTCATGTCCGTGGCTGGTGTACGGATCGAGGGCGATGTCGGTGAAGAGCACCAACTCGGGCACCGCCGCCTTGACCGCCCGCACGGCGCGCAGCACCAGGCACTCGGGATTCAGCGCCTCGCGTCCGTCCGGAGTCTTGAGTTCGCTGGGTGTGACCGGAAAAAGGGCTACGCCTCGAATGCCCAGTTCGAAGAGTTCCCGCGCCTCGCGGACCAGGTCGTCGAGGTTGAGCCGGAAGACCCCGGGCATGGATCCCACGGCCGTCGGCGCGGCGGTGCCTTCCTGGACGAACAAGGGCGCGATGAAGTCCGACGGATGGAGCCGCACCTCCTGCACCATCTCACGGATGGCCGCACCGCGTCGCAACCGCCGGGCCCGAAGGGCCGGAAACCCCGCTGAACTCATGCCGCCACTATGGCGGATTCCGAGCCCGGAGACAACCGATGTCCCAAGCTGTCTAACCTCACTGCAACCGCTGGGTGGTCTTGCTCCAGAGCCACTCTACGTCGCGGTTGTTGGCTTGGTTGCCGGGGCTGAAGGCGGCGCGCTTGACGGGGACGATCGTTCGCTTGTCGAGCCAGCGCTTGATCTCAGAGTGGCCGTCGGCGAAGGCGAAACCGCAGGCCCCGTTGTGGTAGCTGGCCGGGAGGTCGGGCATGACCGCCTGGGCTAGATTGGGGGCTGGCTTCATGTCGGTGCAGAAGAACCCGTCGTTGATGCTGTCGGGATGCTCATCGACAAAGACCCAGGTGTCGGAGGGTTGCACGAAGTCCGAGTCCTTCAGGAACATGCGCCAGGGCGGGCTGTTGCCGAACCAGGTGGGTTGTCCGTCATGCATGCCGACCCAAGAGTTGATGGAGTTGCTGCGGAGGCGGGGTTTGCCGTTGGCACCCAGCGTCAGGAAGGTATCAGCGGGGCATTTGTAGATCTTCTGGGTACCGCCCGTGTACCGCCAGATGGACCCCTTGGCGAGGGTGTTGGTGACGTCCCAGTTGTCCCGGTTGGCGGTGTTCCAATCGAGATTGCCGTAGGCCCAGGAGTTGAAGTTGGGGTTGCTCGAGTAGGCCGGCGGAATCTTCCCGTTCTGGTCATCCACGTAGAGCTTCCATGACATCATCAACTGCTTGGTGTTGTTCAGGCACATGATGCCGTTGCCCTTGGCCTTGGCCTTGGCCAGTGCCGGCAGAAGCATGCCCGCCAGAATGGCGATGATGGCGATGACCACCAGCAGTTCGATGAGCGTGAAGCCGTCTCGGAAGCGCTGAACTTGCAGCCGTGGCGCGGAGAAGGGGCTGCGGGTGGGTTTGGCGAGCGATGGTTGGGCTAGCGGTGTCATGGTGCCTGATCTCCGATCGAAATGCCGAGAGCGTCTGAGGGGGGATCACAAAATCCACCCGCAATCAACGCTCACGCTGCAAACGCGGTCGCGGATTCGTCAAGGCCTTTTCGTTGGCTGATAAGGTCGAGGCGATTGCTTGCTGGCCTAGCCCGGGTTGGAGTGTCGTGAACTCGGAAACTATTTCGAGGGTTGCGATGCCCTTGAAACCGATCCCTCCTGCCGGAATGCCAGCCGTTGCCGTGGGTGGCCGGGTTGAGGGTTCTCAACGGCGCTGCTGTCTCAAATTCAGTTCAGTTCAGATCGAACTGGATCTTAGTAAAAACTCGTCCAGTTGCCGTAGTGACGCCAGACGATGGCGCTGGCTCGGGTCAGGTCGGCGTGGCCGTCGGCAAAGGCGCGGCTAATGGAAGCAGCCCGGCCACCCTGGATTTGGAAGCCCGAGTCGGCCTTGGCGGTCGGATGTCCGCCCCAGGCCTTCTGGAGGTTGGTCTCGAAGCCGTCCTTGTAGAGCGTGTCGGTGATAATCGGGCTGGTCGATGCGCCGGGATCTTCGAGCCGGGTAGGCCATCCCTCGACCATCGAGTTGGTGTTCACCCGCGTGGTGGAGGGCATGACCTTGAATCCCGGTTGTCCGGAACGAGGCACCCACCAACTGTGCTGCATGATGGCGAAGCCAAAGGTCCAGCGCCGGTTGTAGTAGAAGCGGAGGTCCTCGTTGCTGGCGAGGGTGCGCTTGTGCTGCCGCTGGAGCCACATCTGCGCCTCAGTCAGTTCGCCAGGACGGACCGGGCAGAAGAACATCGGCACCGTGAGCCCATAGTTCTGCACCGCCGGGATCATCGCGTCGGCCACGTCCCAGGGATTGTTGCCGATGTCGCCCAGCATGGGCAATCGACCGCGCGCGTCGTCCGAGGCGTAGAGATTGGAGGCGATGGCCCATTGCCGGAAATGCGATAGGCAATTGACCTCCTTGGCCTTGAGCTTCGCCTTGGCCAGGGCCGGCAAGAGCATGCCCGCCAGAATGGCAATGATGGCGATGACCACCAGCAACTCGATGAGCGTGAACGCCGGAGCGCGACGCGACTCTCCGGGGATGAGTGTCGGACGGGGATCCATGGGCTAGAACTTACGGTCCATATTGCCGCTGGTCATCCCCAAATCCCATGCCCGAGTATTTGACCCCAGTGAATGGGTGGTTGTACGCACTGAGTCTGATCGGGTTCCTGATCATGCCGCCGGTCCTGTTGGGGTTCCGGTTCTTTCGTCCCCGGCGTTTCCCGTGGAGCAGGGTGCTCCTGCTGATCGCCTTGGTAGGCTGGACCTTGTTCAATGGCTTGGTGCACTTCAGGTCGGCGCGATGGGCAGACTCCGTCCGAGAGGCTGGCTACACGCCGACGACCGAAGATTCCCAGGCCTTGTTGGAAGGACGGTCTCAGCGCATGGCCCTCTACCTGGGCTGGGCTTATGCCTTGGGTTGGTCGTTTCCCTGGCTTTTGGCCTACGGTTCCTGGCAGTTGCATCGCCGCAGGGCCGCATTCTGAACCGGTTGGAATGCCCGTCTTGGAAAGCCTGCGGGCTGATCAGTCGAGCAGTTCGCGGATCTCGTCCCAACTGAGCGTCTCGGCGAAGGCTTCTTCACCGGTGAGTGTGGAGGCGATGATCTCCCGCTTGCGCTGCTGCAGGCTGACAATCTTCTCCTCGACCGTGCCCCGGGTGATGAGCTTGTAGCTGCTGACCACGCGGGACTGACCGAAGCGGTGAGCTCGGTCGGTAGCCTGATCTTCGACGGCCGGGTTCCACCACGGATCGAAGTGCACCACGGTGTCGGCTTGCGTGAGGTTGAGGCCCACGCCGCCCGCCTTCAGCGAAATGAGGAACACCGGAGGGCCCGACGGAGACTGGAATTTTGCGACTTCGCCGGCGCGGTCTTGGGTCGAACCGTCCAAGTAGCAGAACTCGACCTCGCGGCGCTTCAGCTCTTCTTTCAGCAAACCGAGCATCCGCGTGAACTGGCTGAACACGAGCAAGCGGTGCCCACCGTCGAGGCTCTGGTCGAGCAGTTCACCGAAGAGTTGCAGTTTGCCGGAGTCGTCGGGCGAGGATTCGGTGTCCGATGCCGCCGCGTCAGGGTCCAACAGCCGCAGGTCACAGCAGATTTGGCGCAACCTCAGGAGAGCGGTGAGGATGATCATGCGGCTCTTGGCGAGGCCGTTGGCCTCGACAGCCGAATCCACCTGCTTGCGGGTCGCTGCCAGCACTTGCGCGTACACGGTCGACTGGGCCGGTGTGAGGTCGCAGTAGGAGACGTGCTCCAGCTTGGCGGGCAGTTCTTGCAGCACGTCTTTTTTGAGACGGCGCAGCAGGAAGGGCCGGATGCGTTTGCCGAGACGGGCCATCGCACCCTTGTCGCGTTCCTTAGTGATGGGGATTTCGTACCGGTCGCGGAAATCGTCCGAGCTGCCCAGGTAGCCGGGCATGAGGAAGTCGAAGAGGCTCCAGAGATCGAGGACCGAGTTTTCCAGCGGGGTGCCGGTCAGCACCAACCGGTGGTCCGCCGGGATAGCCTTCACGGCCTTGGCGTTTTGGGTGCTGCGGTTCTTGATGTGCTGCGCTTCGTCGAGCACCGCCGTGTCGAAGGTGTGAGCCCGGTGCTGCTCGATATCGCGTCGCAACAGGGCGTAGCTGGTGATCACCAGATCGTGAGCGGGGATTTGCGCAAAGAGCTTGTGGCGTTGCGGGCCGGACAGCACCAGCACCCGAAGCTTTGGGGCAAAGCGCGCGGCTTCAGCGGCCCAGTTGGTGACCAATGAAGTCGGGCAAACGATTAGCGTGGGGGGAAGGGGTTGGGCTCCCGCCGCCGCATTGAGCGAGGCGCAATGGGCCAGCACCTGAAGGGTTTTACCCAGACCCATTTCATCAGCCAAAATGCCTCCGAAGCCGTGCTCACGCAGAAACCGAATCCAGGCCACGCCGTGTTTCTGGTAGGGGCGCAAGACCGACTCGAGCGCCCCGAGCGGTGGGCAAGTCTGGGTTGCCGTTCCGGTTTGTTGGGCGACCCGATCTCGCCAGGCTGCGGGTGCTTGGACCGCGTGCCCTTGTTCCCGCAGCGATGCGTCCAGAAACCCGGCTTGGGCGGATCCCATCCGGTAGCGTCCCTCTCGTTGGTCGGGCGAGCAGTCGAGCAGAACCTCCTGCAATTCCTCCACCGCGCCTGTGTCGATGAGGATGGTCTTCCCGGAGCGGGATTTGCCCTGGCCGCCGCCGAGCACGAGCCGCTGGATATCGGCCGCGCTGAAGCGCT
>CAMATE010000053.1 GCA_945861075.1 Akkermansia muciniphila | reverse complement strand
CGGACTTTGAGAAGTTTGTCGACCCGCTGGGCTCCGACCTCGGAGGTTGGGTTGATTTCGCGGAGTTCCTGCTCAAGTGATTTGGGTTCGACCGACCAATCGATGCGGTCGGCGACATCGGGAAAGGTGACCTCCAGGAGGGATCTAGTGAATGGATCGAGGGTGTCTTTCCAGGAGCTGTCGTGATGGAGAGCGTTGGCCATTTCAGCAGCTTTCGCTGGGTTTTGGTCGAATCTTTCAAAGAAGCTTTAAAAAGATATGAACATAACCCGGCAGACATCGCCTTTGGGCAAGGTTCGGCCTTCCAGCTCGCTGGCTCGCGGGGATGCGGTGCTGCGGCGGCACTTGGGCTGGATGGCGGTAGGCGGGGTTTCGCTGGCGTCGTGGGTGGCCCGGGCTGCTGACGAACCCGCCAGCGCCGCTGGAGCCGGGGCCGGGGCCGTGCTGCGCCATCGCGAACTACCCGCAGCGCTCACACGCGTGCCCCAAACGCTTTTGGCGATCGCCCATTCCGAGGAGGGACAGCGCGAGTTGGGAGTCCAAGCCGACACCGAGGCCGGGTTTGACGAAGCGCTCCGCAAGGCAGCTGCAGGTTGGATGCGCTGGCGGAACCTGCCCGATCCGGAACAACGCGAGGCGATCGCACGAGCCGAGACGGCGGTGGTGGGCGAGGTGCGGCGTCGATGGGGCGGCGTGGCCGCCACTCGTTTGCGCCAGTTGGAACTTCAAGGGCAAGGGGCCCGCGCCTTTTTGAGACCTGAGGTGGTCGATCACCTCGCGATAACGGCCGAGCAGCGCTCCAAGTTCGATGCGCTCTTCCAGCGATCCGACCAAGCGTTGAGCCAGGTGCGATCGGTTGGCAATGCGGGGCGGGCCCAGAGGCAGGCCGCGATGGCACGTATCCGACAGGGCGAGTCCGAGGTTTCCAAAAAGCTGCTGAGCGCCGGGCAGCAGTCGCGATGGCTCGAGTGCTTGGGCGAGGTGCGCGACACCTTTGCCTTCGAGCGCGTGCTGCCGATGGCCCCGGAGTTGGTTGATTCGGGTGTTTGGGTCGACGGTGGCCGCAAGGCCCGATTGGTGGATCTCCGCGGAAAGGTGGTGTTGCTGCACTTCTACGCCTTTCAGTGCCACAACTGCCACGCCAACTTTGACATCTACCAGCGCTGGAACCAGACCCTGCGCGACCAGGGCATCGAGGTCGTCGGAGTGCAGACTCCCGAGACCGACGCCGAGCGCGATGCCGGAAAGGTGGTGGCCGCGGCCAAGAAGGCCGGGTTCGAGTTCCCGGTACTGGTGGATCTGAAGAGCGCCAACTGGGAAGCCTGGGGAACCACAATGTGGCCCACGGTGTACGTCATCGATCGACGCGGCTACGTGCGCCATTGGTGGATGGGCGAGCTCCGCTGGAAGGGCGCCCAAGGGGATCAGGAGATTGAGCGCCTAGCCAAGCGGTTGTCGGCCTGAGTGGAAGTCGCCCCGGCGTTGTTGGAATCGGTCATTGGGTGCCACCATGGACCGTCGCCGTCGTGCTCGGTTTGTCTAAAAAGGGGAGTGGGCGACGCCATGAGCCCAGGATGTCGCGCTGAGTGCTCTGTCGAGCGAGGCGAGCTGGATGCCGAGCGCCCACCGAAAGAGTGACCGGGAATTGAGGGAGTGGCCAGAGAGCTGAGTGTTTCAGCGGATGTCCGAGGGCGTCCTGCAGCGCAAAGCGATCTTGGGCTTTCAAGGTGCCCAGTCAAAGCAGACCGCCCCGGCGAACACTGGGTCCGACGGGGCGGTTGAAGTAGATCGATCGACTGGCCACGGGCCGGGTCACTCCGCTCGGAAGCGGAAGAACCGGGTCGGCACGGTGAGGTCCACGGGCACGTTGGTGATCACGACCGTGTCCACCCAGCGCTTCAGGTCGTCGGAGGACTGCAACTTGAAGTTCACGAGCGCATTGGTCGAGATCGGTAAAACGAGTCCATCGAGGCGCAGGTCCGCGCGAGGCGCGGTGAAGAGCCCGTAGGCAGTGGGATCGCCGATGACTTCCCGCCGTCCCGCTAGGCGGTTCTCGGCGATCTGAGCCGGAGTGAACAAGTTGAACGTCGCGGGCGAACCGACGACCTCGGCCTGTCCGAGGCGACGCAGCCGAAGGAGGGCGTTGGCTTGGGATCGGGAGGCGGCACGGTCCGGATCGAGGCCGAGTGTCAACAGGGAGACCTCATCCGCGTTGGACAAGCCGTCGCCGTCCGAGTCCTCGGAGCCTTGTACGATGCGCCGATCCAAATCGGACGTGGTGTCGGCCACGGCGAAAGGAGTGCTGGTGTGGAAGGCCTTCAAGTATTCCGCGAATGCGTCCTGCTCGGTACCGGCCGCGGCGAAGGAGGCCTTGGCGGGAAAGGTCGGGGGCAGTGACGGGTTCAGCGTGGCGGAGTTGAGGTCGCGGCGATCATAGGCGGCCACCCCGTTGAGGCGGAGGAAGTAGGGGAACGGGTAGTTGTCGCCACCGAAGTCGGAACCCGTGCTCCCGGGGTTGACCAGGAAGTTCAGCGTCACGATCCGAACAGAACGCTCTGGATCCAACACCTCGCCGTCGGCTACCAGCACCTCGGTCGGCTTACCCGAACCATCGAGCAGCGCGGCATATCGGATCCGGGTCCCAGGGGTGACTCCGGTGACCACATTGCTGAGGCTGGTGATGCGTTGTGCGGTGCCTGCCAGGTCGGCCACCACGACCAGACCTCCGAGTTGCGGAAACTGTCCTGGCGTCGCTTTGTCGGCACCCGTACCGGTGCTCGCCGCGACCCCATGCTCTAGCAGCATCTTCAACTGCGCAGCCTTCACTGTGACCACCGTCAGTGCGTTGTTGAATTTCAGCGAGTCCTCGATGTCGAGGCGGCTGATGTCGCCGGCGATCTTACCGGCGGAGGGGTTGGCGCGGGTGGGGAGGAGCTCACCGCCGGGGCCGGTGGAACCGATGGAATTGCGGATGCCACCACCGTTCTTGATGGAGACAGCCACCGAGGGATCGTACTGGCGGGCGTACCAGAGGTTGGCGTCGGCGGAGAGGTCGCCGAAGTTGGACTCCTGCTGTCGGACGGTGGTACGACGGCCTTCGAGGTAGACCGAGGTGCGGCCGAAGACCAGACCATCCTTGGCATTGATGACGGCTCCCACCGCTTCCGTGAGAGACTTCACCGCGGCTCCGCGGGTGCCTGAGGCGAAGGGATCCGCCGAGCCCCAAACAGCGGTGACCTTGGCCTCGGTCGCGGGTAATGAATCTCCGGCGACGCCGGTGACGTCGCCGTTGCTATCGAAGTCGACGACCAACTGTCCGAGGTACTGGTACTGGCCGTCGGTGCTGACGACCGCGACGCGACGGCCCATCTTGTCGGTCGTGAGGTAGGGATAACGGCCAGCGGATTTATCCCCGGGAAGAAGGTTCGAGGGGTTGTTCACGTAGATCGTGCCGGATCCTCCCGCTACGATGATGTCCACGCCATCCAGAGCTTGGGCGAGCGCCTTCTCGTTGTCGATTTGCTGGAGCTGCGAAGAGAGCAGGATCTTGTTGCAGCCAGCGGCACGGAGGGAGTCCACCACTGGCTGGAGATGCGCAGCCAAAGCCGCGATGTCATACGTCCGCGGGCTGACCACAGCAGACCCCTGGGGACCGGTGACGCGCACCGATCCGGGTGAAGAGATGTTGGCGAGATCGGGCGGGGTGACTCCCAGCACGCCGATCTTTTGGCCCCCTCGCTCCAGGATGGTCGCTCGGGCGATCTTGGGATGAAGGGCGATGTTGGTGGCCGCGGTGCTGACGTACGAGGCGTCGGTGACGGGGTTCGCTCGGAATCGTGAAGCCGGCAGGATGGCGGCCGTTGAACGGGCCGCCAATGCAGACTCCGAAGCGGGAACTGAACTGAAGTCGAGATTGGCGCTCAACAATGGGAAAGCCGCTCCGTAGTGGCGCAATCGGGAGATGCCGCCGGAACGGACATCCGGAAGCACGATGCTGGCGAACTCGGTGGCTCCGAGGTCGAACTCATGGTTGCCGATGCTGGCCACATCGATGCCGATGGCATTGAGGATGGCGATGTCCGGACGTCCGGCGCTTTCACGGAGGTCGGAGTTGGTGCCGGTCGCATTGAATCCGAACAGTTCACCGAACGCGACCTTCAGGGGCGTCACGGTGGCGGGGTCGTTGCCTGCGGAAAGGAAGGCACCCGGGATGAAGAGGTCACCGGCGGCAACGGTCATCGAGGCGTCCACGGCGGGATTGTCCTCGAGGCGGTCGACGAGCGCGGCGAAGCGGGGTGCCGTCTGGAGAGTCAGCACGTCGGCCTCCATATCGGAGGCATGTAGGATCTGAAGGCGGAAGTCGTCGTTTTCAGTGTACGGCGCCTCACGTGTGACCGTTGCGGGCGTGGCTCCGGAGAGGGTTTCAACGAGCCACTGGCGTTGGTCAGCGGCTTGGCGTCGGAGGTAGTACTTCGTGGTGACGCCCTTCGGCGTGAAGGTGACGTCGAGGAATCCCCGATCGGCGAGGTTGGCGAAGGTCAGATTGGTGCTGTACCCGAGGAAAAGGTCTCGGAGGATGTCTTGCTGACCCGGGAAATAACGCTCGATGCCTGGCGAGGAAACGCCCGGTCCGCCGAACTCGAAACCGGCGACCGTGCCGGCGGGAAGTCCCCCAGGCCCGGGGGACATGGTCCTGAGCGTGCTTGCCCAGGCGTTGTGGGTGTCCCCGGCGAGCACCACCAGCTTCTTGCCCAGACCGGCGGCGGTCTGCAGGAGTGTTTCACGCTCGCGGCCGTACCCATCCCAGGCATCCGGGTTGTACGGGAGCGGGTTCGCCCGCTCGAAGGTCGTTCGTTCCTCCTGTGTGAGCGGAACGCCCGCGGCCCGCTTAACCACCGGGGTCAGGTATCGGGTGATGGTCGCAGGCGAGACGGACCCGCCGGCCAGTTCGATGAGGAGCTCGGCTGGCATGGTCATGTTGCCCATCAGCACCTGCTGCCCAAGTACCTGCCAGGTCGCCGAAGAGGACGCCAGGCGCCCCTGCAACCACTGGAATTGTTCAGTGCCGAGCAGCTTTCGCTCGCCGGTGTACATCGTGGTCACGTTCTGTGCGACCATCTCGTTGAGAACGATCGGTGCGAGTGCGTTGCCGAAGCGGGCGATGCCTGCGGTATCGCTGGGGCCGGACGGCGGGGTGAGGCCGTGGGTTGCCGCGTACTGCGCCAACAGTGCAGACGTCCCGAGGATCGAGTTGATGCGACCGAGAACCTCGTCGGGTGTCGGAGCCAGTTCGAGTTGGCGATCCCGGGAGGTGAGGCGGGTCTCCAACATGTGCAGCGACAACAGGTTGCCGAAGTCAAAGGATCGATAGGCCTTCCGAAGATCTCCTCCTTGAGGTTCGCGGATCGGCTGCCACTCGTAGTAGGCGCGCAAGGCGGCGGCCACGCGGTTGGTCCAGGAACCTTGCGTCAGCGGGTCGTGGTTTTCCGCACCGCCGCGGAAAGCATCATTGGCGGTTTCGTGGTCGTCCCAAATTACGATGAACGGGGCGGTCGCTCGCGCCGCCTGAAGCTTCGGTGCGCGATGATATTGGGCATAGCGCTGACGATAATCGGCGAGGGTCACGCATTCGCGATCTGGCTGGAAGCCTTCCGATTCGGCCAACGACTCCGCCTGCGGATAGCCACCACGACCGTATTCATAGATGTAATCGCCGACGTGCAGGAGGGCATCGTAGTCACCGATGCGGGCGGCCTTGAGGTAGGCGTCGAATGGGTCGGCGGTGATGTTGGCACAACTGAAGACCGCCAGGCGGACGCGGGCGACATCTCCGGTGGGCAGAGTCTTGGTCCGACCCGATTGGGACACCACGGCACCGCCGTCGGCGGAGAAGCGGTAGTGGTAGATCGTGCCCGGAACGAGGCCGGTCGGGATCACCTTGACGGTATAATCTCGCGCCGCGTCGGTGGTGACTGTTCCGGTGACGAGTTGTGTGTCGAACGACGGGGAGGTTGAGATCGCCCAACCAACGGTCACAGGGCCGTCGCTATCCGGGGTGGCTCGGGTCCAGAGGACGACCGAGTCGGGGGCGGGATCGCCGGAGGCGACACCGTGGATAAAGCGGGTGGCAGCGGCGACCGGGAGACAGGTCGCTACGCCCACCAGTGAGGCGAGCACGCAGCCCCAATAACGCATCCGCGAATGCATGGAGGATTTCACCCTCCCTATTTACATTTCAGAGACGCCGACGACAAAGGCGGGACGGTAGCGATCCGGTGAAGGTGGGGTTTCGGCCCATCAGTCGGGAGGAAACAGCTCTTCTGGTGGGAGGGGAATGTTGATAAGCGATTCGGGGTAAACCAGTTCGGAAACTGAGCCAAATAGGGGTCGATCCGAACCTGTCGCTGACTGGCGAGTGGTCATTCTGTTCTAGGCCGCTGGTCTGGTTTTGTTCACCGCAGCGGTAGGAATGATGGGGATTCGTGTTTTCGACGCTCCGCGATGAGTCCTACAACTTTCTGTCCTTCCAATGGCTCAACGCCCTGGCAGCACATCGGCCAGCACGGGTGCCGGAGCCGGCCCGAAGGCAAAGCCCATCGACGCCTGGATCGGATACCCGCAGATGCAGGACGCACTGGCCTCGGGAATCACCACCCCGCCCTCGACCGGGAGGATGTTGAGCCAGCAGCCCGGGCGGGTTGGCGCCAGCCGGGTGAAGGATCCGTCGCTGAACCGGAATAGCGTTGGGTTGTCGGCCCGGAAGAGCAGTCCGTCGCCCGTGCCAGTCATGCCGCCACAGGCGTGGCCGGGACGCTTGAGAATCCAGCCGTCCGAATCACCCGCGGGCCGCCAGGGCTTCCCCGTGTCCACGGCGAAGACCTCGCTCTCGAAGCACACCATATCGGGCATCACGACCGGACGCTTCACCTGTTGGCCGTGATACAAGTCGTGCACCGGGTTCAATCCCGATGCGGCCCACGACTTGGTCCCGTCGGAGGCGCGCCAGCACCGGAGATGGTAGGCCGCCTGCGATCCGGCGCTCCGGGCGCAGGAGAGGAACAGGCGTCCGCCGGAGATCGACAGCCCGAGGATGTCCTCCGCTTCGGGCCAGCGCAGTGGCCGTTCCCAGAGCCGGCGCCCGTCGGCTGCGTCGAGGCAGACCACTGCGGCATCTTCCAGCAGGTCGGCACAGGTCAGGCGGCCCGTGCGGTCGGCGCGGGCCTTGGCTCCCCGGGCCTCGACTCCGTAAACGCGTCCGGCCTCGGCGCAGAGCGTGGCATTCACCCACGCTCCCTCGGTCGGGACGCTCCAGTCGACGCCTTCGCCTGCCTCAGAGGGGCGGAGCAATGCCTTGGAACAGACCATCGGCCGACGCGATCGGTACTCGAGGTCGACCAATTCGTACCCTTTGAGGCTGCGTGGGGCCCCGGGGAAGATCGAACTGGCCAGAAGCACCCCATCGCTGCGGGCCACCCAGCCCCAATGCCGGCCCTGGATGGGATGAGGCCGCTTCCGCACCACCGAGCCTGCCCGGGTGTCGGCCTCCCAAAGCTCGGCATCGACCGCTGCCCAAACCCGGGACCCGTCGTCGGCGAGTACCAGATAACCGCCGTCGTAGGGCATGGCATAGCGCATCGCCTCGGGGAGGGCGATGGACCAGCGGAGGGTGCCGTTGCGGGCGTCGGTGCCGATCAACCCGTCCTCTGCCACCGAGACCACAAGGCCGCCGGCAGCCAGCGGCGCATGCCCTCGGGTGTGCCGGTCGGGCATCCGCTCAGGTCCGTGGCCCCCAAACCAACGCAGGCGCGGAGCACCGCGCATCGACTGCGTCGTAGCGCACGAGTTGCCCGGGGTGCCGTACTGGTGCGTCCAGGCACCGGCGGTGGGATCGGGGGCCACCGTCGCCGGCCGACCGTCGATCACGAGGACCCCGGAGGGCCCCGGGCAGGTCAGTCGTAAGGCCTCGGAGCGGTCTCGCCCGTCGGCGACGACTAGGTTAAACAGGTGATCGGCCACCGGCAGGGGGGCGCCGGACCGGCGGACGACCACCGACGCGCGCGATCCCAGCCAGCCACGGTCGGCGAGCTCGCATCGGACCGCATCCGCCTCGGACGCCTCCACTGCAAAGACCCATCGCAAGCTCGATCCCTGCACGAGGGCGGCGCGCGATTGGGAGACCCCGGCAACGGCCCCGGGGCTTGCTAAGGACAGACCCCAGCCCACACCGGACGGCAACCCCGCCAGGCCCTCGGCCACCCCCTTGGGCAACACCGGCGGCGCGGTCGATCCTGCAGGTCGGGCAATGGCGTCGGACGGCGCGATGCCCGTCGACCCGGCAGGCCGGAAGGCCCGGATCCGCCCGTCGGCCAGCGAGGCCGCGAGGAGGGCACTGTCCGCGGCCAACGCCACCACAGGCGCCTCTACCGGCAAGGACTGGTCCACCACGCCGGAGTCCAAGCCAATCGCGACCACCTCGTGCCCGGTTCCTACGTAGACCCGGCGTCCGGCCACGATCACGGCGTTGCCGCCGTTCACGGCGCACCTCCAGATCACTGCACCGCCTGGATCGCCGCCAGCGGCGCGCATCGCAGAGCGATCCAGCGCCAGCACCTCTCGATCGTTGAGCAGCAGGCTCGTCGTCGGGGTCACCGCCAACTGACGGCCCGGGAACGAAACCATCTTCGCACCGGCGCGGAGCTCCCCGCGGGCCATGGACCCGGTGGCGCCTGGGCCCGAGAAACTCTCGTCGCCCGAGACCACCGCCAGCGTGCCGGTCGATCGCGACAACTCTCGGCGGAAGGCCCCGTCGGACTTGCGGTGGAGTCGGGGTTCGGCCCGACCGTTGGGAACGATGAGGTCGGTGCCGGCGTCCACCAAGTAGCCCTGCGGCGACACGTTGCCGAGTTGACGGCGCCACCGAAGCCGTCCGTCCGAGCCGTCGAGGGCCACCAAATAGGTGCCCTCTAGGGGAAAGAGCCCCGCCGTCGCGTAGACGATCCCCCCGGAGACCAAGAGCCCGGTCCGGATCGGATGTGGGCTGATGAGCCGGCCGTTGCCAGAGATCCACGGCTGGTCCGGGCCAGGCACCACCGACCAGATCACCTGGCCGTCCCGCAGGTCCAGAGCCTGCACCCGGCCGTCGTCCGAACCCACGAACACCCGGCCGCCCGAGATCGCCGGAGCGAAGCGGACAGGTCCGCCGCAAAACCGCCGCCATCGCGTCCGTCCAGTGTCCCGGTCCACGCAGCGGACCTCATCGGAGGTCGTGCCGAAAACTACCACACCCTCGGCAACCACCGGCACCGGGGCGAGGTCATCGGCCGCCCGCGCGACCAGCGGCCGGTCGATCTTCTGCCAGAGGCTGCCCCTGGCCTCTGCCGCCCAGGCCGGGCGCGGCACCCCGGTCTCCACGGCCCACGCCGCGAACAGCGCTCCCTTTGGCCCCACCGCCGATGCCGCCGACCGCCCCGCATCCCCCCGGGCCGTCGGCCACTCCGCCCGCGCTCCCAGCACGGCTAGCCCCAGCGTCACCCCCAGCCCAAAGGGGGCGGTTCTCACGATTGAAACAATTTTCAGGATCATCAATTGAAAGGGTTTTGCATGCTCGATGGTCCGCGATCTGTGCCGAAACTCCCGAACCAGTGGATGGATTTCTGGAGTGTTGAAGCGTTGGCGAGGGCGTTGGATTGTATGTGTCCTTAACCGTCGCCTGGTTCAAGTCGGATTCGGAACCCTGGGAATCATCGAACGCAGCTATGGCTGACTACCAGCGCCTGCGGGTCTTGCCAAGCTTGTCGAAATGGCACGCGCTCGCAGCGTCGGCGTTCTTTGCGATGTCCTGTCCCGTTGCCTCAAAACTTTTGACACCCTGTGGGATGGGTTTGGCGGTGGGGGATGAGGTCGTTGACCCAAAAAAGGGTGACGCAGGTGAGGAGAAGGAATGCCGACGAGCCGGAAGGTCGCCGAGGAGACGTTGCCGCGATTGCGGCAGGGGTACCTGGGGCGAGGTCGCCTCATCGCAATCTGTGGATCCCGCCCGACGGACTCGCATTGGGTTTGGAGGGGCTTGTTCCGAAGTGATGGCCCTTTTGAACCGGTGCCAGTTGATCTTTGCCTCGTTCGACGAAGGAGATTAAGTGCTCATCAGCAGGTCATTTGGAGACTGCTGCGAAGATTCTGGCTTCCGGATCTTGGGGTGGTTGCTGTCACCCAAGATTCGGGGTGGATGACTGAATTTTGATGTAAGGATCCGAAATCGGTATTCGTCCTCGGACCCATTTTCAAAATCGAGACTCGCAGGTCGACTTTTGCGACGAGTGAGTTGCCACGAGATCCGTTGGGAAGGGTCGGAAAGAGTCGTGAGGGCGGAAATACCCTGTAAATGGACCATAGAGGTCCGGATTGGGAAGATGGAGCGGGCGACGGGATTCGAACCCGTGACAACTAGTTTGGAAGACTAGTACTCTACCGCTGAGCTACGCCCGCGTTCCAGTGAGAGAAACTTTCCTGATTCCTCGGGGCATTTCAAGCCCTGCGTCAGGGTTGGTTGCGAAAATATTAGGGCGACAGCGTTCAGGCCTACGCCCGAGGAGCGGCCTCAGGGGGCTTCCGCGGCCAGTTTTTCCGCCAGAGTGGCGAGCCATCGGGCGGCATCGGCCTTGGCTTCGGCAGGTGGGGCCAGCGTGGGGACGACGGCTCCGAGGCGTTGGAAGAGTGCGGTCGATGGCTCCGCGGCGGTCGGTGTTTCCACGACGCCTGCCAAACCCCAGCACGGCTTGGACCGCTGGCGGCAGAGCAGGGCGATTTGTCCGGTGCCCTTGCCCATGTAGGTCTGCCGATCGATGGATCCTTCGCCGGTGATGATCAGATCGGCCCGGTCGATCTCCGCAGCGAGACCCGTGTGTCGAGCCACGATTTCGAAACCCGATTCCAAGGTGGCCCCAAGGAACAGGCGCAATCCGAAACCCAGACCTCCCGCCGCACCGGCCCCGGGCTGCTCATCGAGGCGGGTTCCGTGGGCGGCGGCTGCGAACTCGGCGAGTCGACCCAGCGCGGCATCGGCGATCGGCAGGTTGTCGGGGCGAAGCCCTTTCTGGGGCCCATACACGCGGCTGCAACCACGGGCGCCCAACAACGGGTTGTCCACATCGACGGCCACGGTGATGGGCAGCGGGAAGGGGGATTCTGGCGGCGCCCAGCGATGGAGTTGGTCCAGCCCGGTCCACCGTTCGATCAGTCGGTCCGCTGCGTCGAAGAAGCGCCATCCCATGGCCCGGGCGAGGCCAAAGCCGGCGTCATTGGTGGCGCTGCCGCCGATACCCATGAGCACCTCGCGGGCTCCCGCTTCCTGGGCGGCCTTCAGTGCGGCGCCGATTCCGGCGGTGTCGAGTTCGAAGGGGTGGAAGCCTCCGGGGGGGAGTTGCGCCAGCCCGTTGATGCCAGCCGCCTCGATGAGGGCGCGCCCGGAATGCGGATCGTACCACCAATGCGCTTGGATCGGGCGATGGGCTGCATCGATGGTCTCTACGGTTCTACGCTCGGCACCCAATCGTTCGGCCAGGACCGATCCAAAACCGTCACCACCGTCGCTGATGGGCAGCAGGGAGAGCGTGTCGTCGGGGCGGAGGCGTCGCCAGCCTTTGGCAATGGCGTTGGCTGCAGCCGCGGCGGTGAGGGTGCCTTTGAACTTGTCTGGGACGATGAGGACGCGGAGCGGCATCGACCTTGAGGTTGGGCTGCAGGGGGCCTGCTCGGCAAGTTGGCGAACGGAGGAACGGTCTGGGATAAGTCAGGGCAAAAGAGCTGAAAACCCGAAAGACTGAGCTCTGCCGGAGCGATTCGTCCCGGCTCAGGGCACCATCTTCAGGTGCATCGACTTCAGGTCGAACCACGCTTCGCCGGAATGGCCGCGAATTTCGGCCACCAGTTCGATGTCCCGCGGGTCGTGGATTTGGAAGGGATGCACGAAATCAGTCCACTCGGTGTCGCCGGTGAAAAGCCGGACGTGGTCGCCACCGCTGAGTCGGAAAGCGGCACCGCCCGGGTATCGCTGATCCGGTGCTGCCTGAACGCCGCGCGTGCGGATGCGGCCGCGCACCTCATACTTGCCGATGGGCAGGCGAATCATCGCTCGGAACGAGGCCACCGAATCCGGGGCCTGTGCCTGAATATAAAGGGTGTCGAGTTCGCCGAGCTTGGTCGCCTCCATCTTGACCTGCCCCCGTTGATACCGGGGTTGCCAACGCGCCAAGGCGGTGACGCCGCCGACTTCGAAGCGGATGGGCTTGGGCTGCGACTCCAGTCGCGACTTGGCGATTTCTATCCGTCGGAAGGCACGGTCTTGGAATGCGTGGATGGCTTCGCTGCGCCATTCCCGCTGATCCTGCGGCAGTGACTGGATCATGGGCATGAGGCGTGCGCCCACTTTCTTGAAATGGGCGTCGAGGATCTCGGCCGTGAAGACTTCCTTCAGCAGCCGATCGATTTCGGAAAAGAAACGGTCGCGGTAGGTCGGCACATCAAACAATTGCCGGGACAACAGGCCGCCACCGGGCATTTCCAGATCTTTACCGATGTTGCCGAGCAACTGGTCCATACCGTGCGGTTGGAACGTGGCCTTGCCGGTGCGGGGCTCGAAGTAGATGCGGTAGTTGTTCCGGTTGTAGCCATATCCGTCCCAATCCACGAGCAAGGCCTGCATGGCCGATTCGGTGATGTAGCGGTCGACATCGAGGATGGATTCGAGGGCGGCTTCACGCCGGCGCGGGTCCGTGAGGTTGGCCGCATCGCGCAGTTTCTGGAGGTCCTTGTAATCGAGCGGGCCGTCGCCCGTGTCGCGGTCGAGGTCTTGGTCGATGTCGCGCACGAATCCACCGTCGTAGAAATTGCCCGAGGGGTCCGGATAATGGCGGCGCAAGAACCTGCGGTTGTAGCCTTCCTTCAGCACATAAGGGCCGAGTTCACGGCCATCGAAAGTGACCAGCGCCTGGGTGGCCCGGGCGGTGGGGATGCCTACTTTTTCGTAGAGATGACGGCCGAGTTGTTCGCTCAGCAACGAAGGGTCCTGGACGGAGTTGTTGAGGTGGATCTTGTCCATCCCGCTGAAGCGCTGGCCGGGGATGAGCTTGTCGAAGTTGAGGGTCAGGGCCGGGTTGTCGTCGACGCTCCGGGTGCTGCCGGCTGAGCCCTTGACGTGAACGAGCACCTTTTCGAAACGGTTGGTGCCCACGGTGACCGTGGCTTGGACGGGAGTGCGGGGATTGTCGCGCAGCTTCTGAATCTCTGCCGGCGCGAAGGTGATGACGAACCGTTGGATGGGTCCGGTGAAAAGGACCTCTGCGGCGGCGTCATCGGCCTTTTGCTGGGCGCGCTTCGAGCCAGCTTTCGGGGATTCGGACTTTTCCGGTTTGGCTGGAACCGGGGCAGGGGCTTGTGCGGCCGATGCAAGGAATGAAACCGGTTCCCCGATGAGGAGACCGGCCACCGACAGGATCACAATCCAGCGAGGCATCACAGGCACCAGCGTTGACACCTGTGTTGAGACTTCAAGCCGAACGATGTGACAACTCGGAAAAAACAGCCTCCCGAATCAGATCACAGGCTCGACACCCGCGGACCTACTTCAGGAGCTCTTCGGCGATTTGCACCGCGTTGAGAGCCGCGCCCTTGAGCAATTGGTCACCGCAAATCCAGAAGGCCAGACCGTTGTCGAGGGCGCAGTCCATGCGGATCCGGCCAACAGCGCAGTTGTCCTTCTCAGAGGTGTGCAGCGGCATCGGGTATTGCGAGGCCGACGGGTTGTCGACGACGTCGAGGCCCGGCGCCTGAAGCAGGACTGCGCGGGCGGCCTCCACCGTGATGGGCTTCTCGAATTCAGCGCTGACGGCCACCGAGTGGGAGCGATAAACAGGCACGCGCACGCAGGTCACCGAGGCCTTGAAGCCCGGGTGGTGCATGATCTTGCGGCCCTCGTTCTCGAGCTTCATTTCTTCCTTGGTGTAGCCAGACGCCAAGAATGAATCGACCTGGGGCAGGACGTTGAAAGCGATTTGGTGCGGGTACACTTCGCGGGTGACCGCTTCGCCACGCACGATTTGGCCGACCTGCTTTTCCAATTCTTCGATGGCCTTGGCACCGGTGCCGGAGACGGCCTGGTAGCTCGAGGCGAAGATGCGCTTCACGCCGAAGGCTTTATGCAGCGGGTAGAGTGCCATCAGGGTGATGGCGGTGGTGCAATTCGGATTGGCGATGATGCCCTTGTGGGAGGCCACGTCGGCCGCGTTGATTTCGGGAACCACCAAGGGAACGTTCGGGTCCTGACGGAAGTAGCTGGAATTGTCGACCACCACGCAGCCCGCCTTGACCGCCGACGGGGCGTAGTCGCGGGAAATGGAGCCGCCGGCGCTGAAGAGAGCGATGTCGATCCCAGCGAAGGCGTCGTGGGTCAGTTCCTGAACGGTGATCTCGGTGCCCCGGAAGGTGAGCTTTTTGCCAACCGAGCGGGCCGAGGCCAGCAGGGTCAATTTGCCGACGGGAAAGTTGCGGCGTTCCAGGGTCCGGATCATCTCGATGCCAACGGCACCGGTGGCGCCAACAACGGCCACATGAGGACTGCTCTTCATAAAGTAGGGGCGGGATAGTGGTCCCGGATCAGCCCCTGTCGAGTTTGAAGCGTCGACCTCAAAAGAGGTCGGTCCCGCATATTTACACAAAAAGGGTCATAGCATCATAAAAATCATCAGACGCTAACCGATGCTGGAGGACGAATCTAAAACAGCGGATGTGCGTATCTGTAGCGCGGTCCAAAACAGATTCAAGCCATGGTGCGCTCAGCTCGAAAACGGGATCTGGATGACAGTTCTTCAGTCCTACTTCGGTGTGGCTGGTGCCGGAGAAGGCTTTTTTGCAGGCGCGCTTTGTTTGGGGCCAGCGGGCTTGGCGACGGGAGCTTTTTTGGCAGGCACCTTGGGGGCCACCTTGTTGGCTGGAGCTTTTCTGGCGGGCGGAGGTGGGGGCGGTGGCTCTGCCGTCAGTCGGACGGAAATCTCAGTAGACGGTGCGCGGCGTCCGTCAGCGGCTACAGTTTCCACGCGGAATCCGTAATCACCGGGCGGAAACGGCGCCATGGTGAACTGGAACAACCCGTTGGTTCCGGATCGAGTTTCGGCCAAGATTTGCTCCGGATTCGGGATTTGCCGCAGAAACAGGAAGACCCGCGAATGCGGATGACTGGTGCCTTGAATCAAAGTGAATTGCCGCACGAGGAGTGTCGATCCTGCCGTCGGTTGGGTGATGATTGAGGGTGTCAGGGGTGCCAGGACCGGAGCGATGGTTCGCCGGGTTTGGACGGGTTTGGGGGCCAATCCCCAAATCACAAGCACCACTGCCAATGCGACCGGGATGAGTAGGTGCCAGGCATCATAGGTGCCGAGCCAGTAGCGGGGTTTGCCTTGTGCGTTGAACATGGCCGGTCAGACGGAATCGGTGCGTCCGCCGGAGGCCTTCAGGGAGGCGACTTCAGCGGCAAGGAGATTGCGCTCGAGGGTCAGAGTGTCGAGGTCGTTGAGGAGGGTGTCCAGATCACCGGAGGCTGAAGCGGTTGGCGCTGGTTCGAGTTTCATCGCAGCGAGTTCCGCTTCGACGGTTCCCAGTTGTTCGGCCAGGTCTTCCGCGCGAGAAGCCAAAGCCTTGGTCTCGGCGAGTTGCGATTCGAGGCGTGCGTGAGACTCGGATACTGCGGCCAATTCCGCTTCGAGGTCTTTGATGCGTTGAGGCAAACCCGGTTCGGCAGTCGGT
>CAMATE010000052.1 GCA_945861075.1 Akkermansia muciniphila | reverse complement strand
GCTCCGGATCTTGCCAGAAGCATTGAACCATGGCCCACCTGACCGCAGATCCCCGGGGACTGATCGTGTTGTGCCCCTCGTGCTCCCAAGCCAATCGGCTCATTTATCGTCAGTGGGATGCCGTGACCCGCTGTGGGCGTTGCAAGGTGGAGTTGGTAAGGCCCGCCGTGGTGGTGGAGGCGCACGATCCAGGAAGCTTTGGATCGTTGGTGGCTCAAGTGCCGTGTCCGGTGTTCGTGGATTTTTGGGCGCCGTGGTGCGGGCCTTGCCGGAGTGTGGCCCAGGAGATCGAGCGACTGGCCGCCCTCATGGGGAACCAGGCACTCATCGTGAAGGTCAATACCGAGGAGGTGCCCGAGGTGGCTACCCTGCATCGCATACAATCCATCCCGACCTTCGTGGTTTTCCGGGGGGGATTGGAGGTGTCCAGGACCTCAGGCGCGATGCCCGCGTCCCGCCTGAGAGAATTCATCGTCCAGGCGGCCGAATGACGGTTTTATGTTATGAATACGGATGCCAGGCACAGTTGGTTCCAGTGGGTTCACGCCGGAGCGCTCGGGGTATTGATCGCTGCGGCCGGTTGCGGGCCGGATGCGAAGCCGAGTGCGCCAGCGTCATCGCTTCCGCTCGCAGCCCGAGTGCGCGTGGTGGTCGTGGAGAACCATGGACTCACGGCCACCGATGAGGTTGTGGGAACAGTCAGGACCCGATTGCACGCCACTGTGGAGGCCAAGGTGGCTGGTCGCATCGAGTCGGTGCGGGTGACGCCCGGACAACGGGTTCGCCAGGGAGAAACCCTCGTCGTCCTCGATGCTCGGGAAACTCAGGCGCGACTCGAATCGGCCAAAGCCCTGTTGGAACAATCGGTTCGGGATCTCGATCGGTTGCGGAGATTGCTGAAGGATGGCGCAGCGACGCCTTCAGAGGTTGAAACGATGGGTGCCCGAAATCGGGTCGCGGCCGCCACGGTGTCAGAGGCCGAGACACTGCTGGGGAATGCTCGCGTGGTCGCTCCGTTTGACGGAATGGTCACGACCAAGCGGGTCGATGTCGGCGATTTGGCGATTCCGGGAAAAGCCCTGGTGGAGGTCGAGGATCCCGAATATCTGCGTTTCGAGGCCGATGTTCCCGAAACCTTGATCGATCAAATCCGCATCGGCGCACGATTGCCCGTGCATATTGCCGCTCGGAAGGAATCGATCGAAGGAACGGTCGTCGAGATGGCTCCGGTGGCCGAGGTGGTAAGTCGAACCTACCGCGTGAAACTCGACCTGACTCCCGCCCCCGCGCTTCGATCAGGGCAGTTCGGCAGGGTGGCCGTGCCCACGGCACAAGCTTCGGTTCCCCATGTTCCATCGACGGCGGTGTTCCAGCGTGGACAACTCGAGTACGTGGTGGTGGCGACTGGCGGGCGGGGTCAACTTCGGCTCATCCGGACCGGCAAGCGCTTGGGTGACGACGTGCAGGTCCTCTCGGGTGTCGAGGCGGGTGAAATCGTCGTCGCTCGCGATCCAGAAACGCTGCGCGATGGACAGCCTGTGGAGGTCGCCCCGTGAGCCATGAAACGCCGAGTCGTCCGTCGAGCATCCCCTCGGTCCATGGTCTTGCTGGCCGGATCGCCCATGCTTTCATCGATTCCAAGCTGACCCCGCTCATCGTAGTCGCCTCGGTGCTCTTGGGAGCCTTCGCCGTCCTGATGCTGCCTCGGGAAGAGGAGCCCCAAATCCAGGTTCCGATGATCGATGTCCTGGTCGCAATGCCTGGTTCATCGGCTGGAGAGGTCGAGGAACGAGCTGCGCGGCCGATGGAGAAACTGCTCTGGGAAGTGCCCGGGGTGGAGTACCTCTATTCGCAATCGCGGGAAGGCGAGGCCCTGACGATTGTCCGCTTCAAGGTGGGCTCCGATCCTGACGCGAGTCTGGTAAAGGTCTCCGAGAAGCTGCGTTCGAATCAGGACCGCATGCCGCATGGGATAGCCTTTCCCTTGATCAAACCCCGATCGATCGACGATGTCCCCATCCTCGCGCTGACCTTCCACAGTGGACGCTATGACCACCTGACGTTGCGCCGCCTGGTTGCGCAAGTGGACGACGCGGTGAAACAAGTTCCGCAGGTGTCTGAGACGACGATTATCGGCGGAGCCCGTCGAGAACTACGGGTGCTCCTGGATCCCGCGCGCCTGGCCTCCCGCGGGCTCAGCCCGGTGGGTATTATCCCGATGTTGCAGCAGGCCAATCGGCAGTTCCGTAGCGGGGAGTTGACCACGCTGAATCAGTCGCTGGTGCTGGAGACCGGCGCGTTTCTTCAGAATGTCGAGGACGTCCGCAATGTGGTGGTGGGCGTGTCGTCGGGTCGGCCCATTTATTTGCGAGAAGTAGCCGAGGTTGTGGATGGGGCCGAGGAACCCTTGAGCTATGTGTTCCACGGCACGGGGGCGGCCTCCACGAATGTGAACGCGTTGCGAGAGCAACCGGCCGTGACGCTGGCCATCGGCAAGCGCCCGGGAGCCAACGCCATCTCGGTGGCCGAGGATGTCCTGCGGAAAGTGGAATCCCTGAAGGGGTTTCTGATTCCAGCGGATGTGTCGGTTTCGATCACCCGGCATTACGGCGAGACGGCTGCTGAAAAATCCAACGAACTGCTGCTCCACATGGGCATCGCCGTGGTCAGCGTGTCATTGTTGATTTGGCTGACTCTGGGTTGGCGTGAGTCCGGCATCGTGGCCGTAGCCATCCCGGCCACCTTGGCCCTGACGCTCTTGGTCTTCTATCTGTACGGCTTCACGCTGAACCGGATCACCCTCTTTGCGCTGATCTTCAGCATCGGCATTTTGGTCGATGACGCCATTGTGGTGGTCGAGAACATCGTGCGGCACTTCCACCTGCCGCAGAACCAGAACCAGCCCTGGAACACCATCGCGGTCGAGGCGGTGAGCGAGGTGGGCAATCCGACCATCCTGGCGACGTTCGCGGTGATCGCCGCCGTCCTGCCCATGGCCTTCGTGGGTGGACTCATGGGGCCTTACATGCGCCCGATCCCCATCGGTGCCGGTGCCGCGATGTTCTGGTCTCTGCTCATCGCCTTCATCGTCACGCCCTGGGCCAGCATTCGTATGCTTCGCTGGTACCGTGGTGAGGCACGCCTGGCCGCCTTGCATGCGGGGGGAGCCCAGGGCGCGGCGGGGTCGTCGCCTGCCTCTGAAGATGTGCTCACGCGGCTTTATCGCAGGGTGATGGATCCCTTGCTGCATCACCCGCTGTGGCAATGGAGCTTCCTCGGTGTCATTACGGCCCTGCTTCTGGGAGCCATGGCCACGGTTGTCGGGGGGTGGGTGACCGTGAAGATGCTGCCCTTCGACAACAAATCGGAGTTCCAGATCATCCTCAACATGCCCGAGGGGAGTTCGCTGGAGCGCACGGCTCAGGCTGCCCGGGAGATTGCGTCGGCCGTACGCGACGAACCGGAGGTGACCGATTATCAGGTCTATGTGGGGGTGGCCTCGCCCTTCAATTTCAATGGCTTGGTTCGGCACTACTTTCTCAGGCGCGGGGCCTCCGTTGCCGACATCCAAGTCAATTTGGTGGGAAAACACGCCCGCAAGACGCAGAGCCACGACATCGCCAAGCGCATACGACCAGCCGCAACCCGCGTGGCTCAGCGGTTCGGGGCGCGGGTGGCCGTGACCGAGGTGCCGCCCGGGCCTCCCGTGCTCCAGACCCTGGTCGCCGAGATCTACGGCCCTACCGACGAGGCCCGGTTGGCCTTGGCCAAACAGGTGTGGTCCATCTTTGAATCCACCCCGGGTGTGGTGGACATCGACTGGTATGTGGAGGCTGACCAGCCCAAGACCCGCTTCGTCATCGACAAGGAGAAAGCCGCCTTGGCCGGCATCAGCGCCGAAACGATCTCCAAAACCCTCCGCATTGCAGTCGGCGGTGAATCGTTGGATTTGCTGCATGTGCCTCGTGAGAAGGAGGATGTGAATCTGGTGCTTCAATTGCCTCGCTCGTCCCGCGTGCTGCCGGAGGAGTTGCTGGCCCTGCGTGTCCGCAGTGGTGATGCCCATGCACTTCCCGAGCCGGGAGATGCAATGACGGGCCCGCCCTTGGTGCCCCTCCGCGAACTGGTGCGCATCGAGAAGGGGATTGTCGACAAGAGTCGCCACCGCAAGAACCTCATGCCGGTGACCTATGTGATCGGTGACGTGGCCGGAGTGATCGAAAGCCCCGTGTACGCCATCGCCGAGATGAACAAGAAGCTGGCAGCGCTACCGGGGAAACCCCGCATTTACAATGCGTCGATGCCCTTCAGTGATGCCGAACCCTCCATGAAGTGGGATGGCGAATGGCATATCACGCTGGAGGTGTTCCGGGACTTGGGGACCGCCTTCGCCGCCGTGCTCGTGCTGATTTATGTTCTCATGGTGGGTTGGTTCCGCTCGTTCCTGACGCCGCTCCTGGTGATGATGGCCATCCCGTTCTCCTTGGTCGGTATCCTGCCGGCCCATGGCGCCATGGGGGCGTTCTTCACCGCCACATCCATGATCGGTTTCATGGCGGGGGCGGGGATCGTGGTTCGCAATTCCATTATTCTGGTGGATTTCATCGAGCAGGGCTTGCGCGACGGGATGCCGCTAGACCGCGCTGTGATCGAGGCGGGCGCGGTCCGATTCCGACCCATGGTGCTCACAGCTGCCGCGGTGATCGTGGGTGCTGCAGTCATTTTGGCGGATCCCATCTTCCAGGGGTTGGCCATTTCCCTAATGGCCGGCGAGGTTGCCTCATTGCTCATCAGTCGCATGGCCGTGCCGGTGCTCTACTTCATGGCGCATCGACGATCCAGAGCGTGAGCTCATCGCCTCAAGGGTGCTGGTTCAAGGCAGGCGGCGGATCCGGTAGTACCGTGTGGGCAATCCGAGAGCTTCCGGATCCAGGTGTTCGGTGAGCACCTCTTGGGCTGTTGTGGTTCGCAGAGGGTTCCAATCCTTGAGGTTCGGACTGCCTTCGATGACGTAGCTCCAACCGGAGGCGGCCATGATTTCCAAATGCAGTCCCTGAGCGGTGAGGGCGACCCGGGTGATTTCCAAGGATCCGGTTTCTGGCACCAGATAAACCTTCACGTCGTCGATTCCCCAACTCTCTTCGGTCGGGTTTTCAGAAAGTCCGGAGCCCATGAAGTTGAGAACCATCGAGGAGGTGGTGTGCGGGAATACCTGAACGTGGCGATAAACCGAATCGCGGACAGCCCCTCCGAGAAGCGTGAATCCTAGCGTGTTGCTTTCGCTGCTCCCGGAGCGGGGAGGGAATTGATCGATGGGATACGTACCCGGAAATGACTGAGTGGGTGCAGCCTCGCTGCCTCCGTTGTTGAACGTGCCTCGAACCAGACGCAGGCCACCGGCCAGGTTCACTTCCCATAAATCAGGACCATCCTCCGATTCGCTGCCTTCCCAGTTGCGAATCACGAATTGGTCGAAGACCACGGTCGCCGCCCCGTGCGGGGGTAGGTTCGTGAGGGTGAGTGTGACGGTTTGGTTGCCGAACTCGCCGAGGAAACGGCGGTTGCCTTGAGGTGTGAGGGCCGTGTGCTGGTTGGACCACTCCGGACCGATGGTTTGGGAGAAGTCCTGACTGTAATGCAGCGTTCCGTACTGAACCTCGCGCGCCGGCACCACGGTCAGACTTTGGAACAGGGGAGTGAGACCCGGTTGCTGACTTTGCAAGGTAACCTGAACTTCGAGATACCGTCCCAGGGGCGTCGCTCGCAGGGATGCCCCCTTGCGGGCCGATTCCCAGAGGGACCAAGTCCGCTGATCATTCGAACTTCTCACCCGGATTTGGATGCTCGTTCCGACGGGTTCTTGTCCTTCCCAAGAGACGGTGCCCCAAGGGGTTCTGGCGACTTTGGAATCATGGATCACCGTCCAGAAACCGATTCGGGTCGTGGAATTGCGCACCATGTTGCCCGTCATGTCGCTGTAGCCGTAATGATACCCTTCTCGATTGTCGCAGCGGATGAGTTTGATGAGATCCACGACGTTTCGACTGGGATCAATGCGTCGAATGGAGGGCTCGCCGACGCCGACACTCCAGACCATGCCACGGGAATCCACCGCGACACCGGTGGGTTGATTGCCCACCGGGATGGAGGCCTTGAAGGCGCCGCTATTGCTGCGTCGGACGACGATTCCAGGACTGGAGTGGGCGACCCAGACATCCCCGTCGTCGGTGACAGCAATGCCTCGAGCCTGGGTATCGGTGGGAACGTTCCATTCGATGGTGGCGGTGGCGGTATCAATGCGACTCAACCGCGAGGATTCCCAGCCGCTGACAAAGACATGCCCGTTCCGATCCATGCCGATGCCGTAGGAGAAATGTCCCAACGGCAGCACGCGGAACTCGCCGGAAGCCGGGTCCATTCGCAGCGCTTCATTGCGGTCGTGCGAGGACGCCCAAAGGATGCCCGAACGGTCGAGGACCGCACCGTAAGTCCGGTGGTTGACGGATGAGACATCAATGGTCCGCAAGATGCGGCCGGTGGAACCTTCGATGTAATAGAACTTTTTGGTCTCCAAAGTCCCGACCCAGACATTGCCCTGGACATCAACGGCCACCCCGCGGACTCCGGGTGTGCCCCAGTCATTGCGGTAGGTTCCGGTGAAGGTGCCCGGGGTAAAGAATCCTTCCTCGCCCGGAATGAGGGAAGTTTCCCAAAGCACGCACTCATCGGATCCCCATGGCAGCAGTTCGTCGCCGGTGATGTCGCCGTCACCGTTGAGGTCTCGGGAGGTTTGGAGGATTCCGTCTCCATTGCGATCGATGCCCTGTCCTTGCTCCAACAAACCCACCTTGACCAGGGTTCCGCTGTACCGGTTCGCCACGTAGCAATTGCCGACCAAATCCACCGTCGTGCGTGAGGGTTGGCTGTTCACTGCGGGAGGGCCGGTGCGATATCGGCCGAGTTCGCGGCCGCTCAAGGTGTCCACCTTGGAAATGGATCCCTCGCTGTTCGGTACCCACAGAAAGCGCAGTGCGGCCGATTGGCTGGAGAGTTGGAGCTGATCGGCTGTGGAGGTGGTTTCGACGCCCGAGAGACGACCGAGGTCGAAATCTTGGTTCGATGTGTAGGTGCCCGGTTGAGGGGTGGTGCTGGGATTGCCCACGGTGGTGGTGCTTGCCGCGACATCCCGTTGATCGGGATGGGTCAGGGACTCGGCCGTGAAGGTGATGGTTTGGCTGCTGCCGGCAGCCGCGTGGGGGCCGGGAGTGACTTGAACGACGAAGTCCAGACTGCTCTTGGGTTCGAGAACCAGGTTGGTCCAACCCGCACCGAGGAACGGGGCCAGATCAAAGCAGGTAGAGTCATCCGCAGGGGCGAATCCCCAAGTGGGTCCGTTGGTCAAGGTTCCGTGGTTGCGATTCTTCGACGCGTCCCGGGCGATCAGGCCTTCACCGTCGATGAGCGGCCAGTAACCCCTCAATTGGGTTTCCGATCCGGTCGGATTTCGGTTTCCCAATTGGGCGATATCAACGGCCGGCAAGGCTTTGCCCCAGAGGCTGACTTGCTGGATGGAGCCGAAGAAAGGCGACTGCCCAGGAGCATTGAGGCCAATTTGAAGCGGCCCTGTCGTGGTGCGGATGCTGTTGGTCGAATAGCCGCCCAACGCTTTCAAGTCTCCATCGATGTAGATCCGCATGGTGTTGTCGTCGCTGTTGAGGACTGCGGCGATGTGGTGCCAGCGGTTGGCTTGGATGCCTCCGGCGGCCGTTTCCAAAATCAGTTCCCCGGCCCCGATGCGGGAGGTGGGCGTGGAGCTCAAGAGGATGTGGCCATTGGAATGGAGCCACAGAGCATATTCGCGGTTCTCGCAGCCACCGGTGCAGTCGGGCGTGTTGCCTTTCCACAGGATGTTCTGCCATTGGCGCGGATACCCATCGGTCCGGATCCAGGCGCTGACTGACAGGCCACGATCCGAGTGCAGGTTGGTAGAATTGGGGATGCTGACGTAATCGTCCCATCCGTCGAAGCGCAGGGCAGGACGCGCTCCACACACGTTGAGGGCCCAATCCACCCCTGGGGAGGAGGCTGTCAATCGCATGCGGTTGGTGGTGTTGCCGTGGTTTTTGAGTTGGACGTAGTAGGTAGCGCTCTGGCCGGGAGAAGTCTCCATCCGCCGGGATTGACCGAGACCGGTGGTGTTGAAAACGCCTTCGCCCGCGAAGCTGTCATCCAAATCCCGGCGGATCATGAGGTCGGGTTGGTAAGTGGGATGGACCTTGCCCACGATTCGAACCGTATCCCGGAGGGTGGTGGCGCCGGAGTCGAGGGTGACTTGAATCACGGCCGATTTGGTCCCGCCGGCCGGCACGCTGAGTCCGGGGCTCAGGGTGATGCGGATTCTGCGATTGGATCCTGCGGGGAGAATATCCGTCGTGAACCCTTCGGGGCGGCGAAGCTTTCCGGAGAGATCTGCACCGGCCGAGTCCCGGTAATCGATCGTCCAATCTTGAGCCGAGTCTTCGATGGATCGCAGGGTGTAGGAGCGGGGAACCGGTCCGTCGTTTTCGATCATGACTTCGAAGGCCGTGGAAGCCAACGGATCGACCTCCTGTTCGAGGGTTTGTGCCGCGTTCGGGATCGGGTGGTATTCGTTGTTTCCTGAAAAGGCGGAATCGGGTTGGGATCCACCTTTGATCATCAAATCCGCAAAGAGCCACGGGCAGAAGCCGGCCCCTTGAGCGGATTGGATCGAAAGGATTTCGGCGGCGCTCAGCGCTCGGTCGTACACCTGAAGTTCATCCAGAAGACCATTGAAGGCGTAGGCCCGCGAGCCGGGCCAATTGTCATTGCCAATGCAGGCCTCGTGGTTGTTGGGAAGGATGTTGCCGGTGAGCGGTTCGGAGGCGACTTCGGTGCCATCCTGATACAAGCGCAGCGTAATACCGTCATAGGTGGTGGCGACGTGGATCCAGCGTTGGCGCGGGAGGGCGAACCGGACTCCGAGTCCCTTCGGGCTGTCCACCGTGGCGATCCACGCCTCCAATTCTCCCTGGATCACGGCCAGTTGATAGCCGTTGGGAGAGCCATCCCAAGCCTTGTCGAAGATCATCGAGTAGCCGGTGGCCGGAGGGTTGGTGGCACTGAGATTTACCCAGGCCGCAACGGTGACTTGATTGGTGGTGATTCTCAGGGGGCCAGTGCTGCTTCCAAAGAGGCGGATGGCGTCATCCGAGCCGTCCAAGACAAAGGCGTTGCCGACCCGTCCTGCCGTGAATCCAGCGTTGTATTCCAAGGATCCGTGATGGCTGCCGCTCAAGTTGTCCGTGCCGTCATCGGCATTCCAGTAACCGATCAATCCGCTCGGGCGAGCGACACATGCGGCGATGAAGTGAAGGTAGGGCTTGTCCGTGAAGGCCTCGGACGCATCGGTGACCCGGACGGTGAATCCATATCGCCCGGCCACTTCGGGACGGCCCGCCAGAACGCCTTGAGGTGAAAGCGTCAGACCCGGAGGCAAAGTACCTGCGGAGACTTTGAAGCTGTAGGGAGGTGTCCCCAGGCCCGCTACCAGGGCTTGCTCAAGCGGGTTTCCGACCACTGCGTCGTCGATGCGGAAGGGATGGAGAATGGTCGGGTTCTGG
Organism: Akkermansia muciniphila; assembly: GCA_945861075.1. Classification (GTDB taxonomy): domain Bacteria; phylum Verrucomicrobiota; class Verrucomicrobiia; order Limisphaerales; family UBA9464; genus SXXZ01. The sequence continues at coordinate 6,467 of CAMATE010000052.1, read as the reverse complement.
CGGCACAGGCCACCGGAACGGGCGGAATAGATTCGTTCGATTTCCTCCAAACTCAGGGTGCGGTCTAGTAAACCCACCTCATCGAGCAATCCTCGGAAGAAGCGACGTGGGCCGCCGTTTCCCCAGGTGAAGCCCAGATTCAGAGACCTCGAATTATTGGCAGGAATGAGCAGGGGCGTGACCCGTTGCAACTGGCCGTCGACATAGAGCCGGAGGTTGAAGCCGTCCCAAGTGCCAGCGATGCAGTGCCAGCGTTCGTCGAGCACATCCACTAAGGAATTGGCCGAAACGAATCCATTTCCGGTGCCGCCGCCTTGTCCTGCACCAAAACCCAGCTCACCCGTGGCGGCATAGGCCTGAAAGGCCCAGCCGGTGTTGTCGATCCATCCGTGGGATTTCTCCAAGAGCGTGCACAGCGCTTCGGACTGTCCGGGTTGGTCCTTGCCACCCTTCATCCAGAAGACGGCACTGAAGCCACTGCGATTGAGGTTGAAGGCGTCCTGATGGGCGGTGGTGAGTCGATCGTCATTCGAATCGAACAGGAAGGCTTGCCCTGTTTTGCCTGCGATGAACGTGGGTCCGCCTTGGGCGATGAAGGGGTGATCTTGGGTCACGTCATTCGTGGTGCCATCGGCGGTCCACCAAGCCACCCATCCGGCCATGGGGGCCACACAGGCGACGGGTTGGGCCACCCAATCGATTTGGGCGGTATTGTTGCTGCGATCGGGATCCGACTCGTTGGCGGTGACTGTGGATTCCAGTTGAAACGCGCCCGCCGATAATGGGCTGCCGTGCAACCGGATGACGCCAGAACCACCCGGAGCGACACCGTCGAGGATGCAGACGATTTGGTGGGTGGAGCGTGTGTAAAACCCTCCGGGCACGGCGACGCTGATGATGTCGAAGTTGCTGGGCAAGAGGTTGGTGACCACGACGCCAGAAGCCCAATTGGGTCCCCGATTGGTGACAGTCACCGTCAGCGTTTGCGGGTACTCGCTGAGCACCGATGACGGGGTTGCGTTCAGGATCAACGCCAAGTCGGTGGCGGCAGGGGCCTGTCCGGTGGCGGACAAGTCCAACAAGATCGGAGCTGGTGCTCCGGGAACGGCCCGCAGCGTCAATTCGAACTCGAGGTAGCGACCCGGCGGCGTCTTGAGGAGCGGGGTTCCGCTCACCGCCGTTTCCCAGCCGGACCAGCGCAGGGTGTCGTTGGAACTGCGGAGTCGGATTTGCAAGTTGGTCCCGGTGGGGTCCTGACCATGCCACACCACTTGTTGCCAGGCCGTGTTGGTGACCCGTGAATCATGGATGTCGGACCACACACCCAAGCGCACCGTGCTATTGCGCGCGATGGTTCCGGTCATGTCGCTGTAGCCGTAGTGAGCTCCCGCCACGCGGGTCGCGAGATCCACCCGGTCGGTCGTGGGATCAATGCGGCGAAGATAATCATCGCCGGTACCGCAAACCCACACCTTGCCGTTGGCGTCCACGGCCACGCCCGTGGGTGTGGGTCCGACCGGGATCACGGCTCGGAGAATACCGTCATTGGACAAGCGCGTCAGGGAGTTGGCCCCGGAGTTGACGACCCAGACGTCATTGTCGTCGGTGATGGCAATGCCTCGCGGGTTGGCCCCGACCGAAATCTTCCAATCCTGTTTGCCGGTGAGAAGATTCCAGCGGGTCAGGACTGACTCCTGATGGCCGGAGACAAACAGGTGGTCGTTGCGGTCGGGTGCGATTCCGTAGCTGTGGAAATCCACAACAGTCTTGGTGAAGGAGCCGTCGGCCGGATCCAGGCGCAGTAGGTTTTGCTCGCCCGAATCTTTGTAACCGGACGACCAAAGGATGCCGCGCGAATCGATGGCCGCGCCATAGGCCATGTGGTTGACGGTGGAGACATCGATGGCTCGGAGGATGGCTCCGGTTTCTCCGTCGATGGAGTAGTACCACATGGAATCATGAGTGCCGGCCCAAAGGTTGCCTTGCGCATCGACAGCCATCCCGCGCGGACCCGGGTTCCAGTAATTGTTGGGGTAGGTTCCACGGAAAGTGCCGGGGGTGTAGCGTTTCTCGGAACCCGGAGTGAGCAGCACTTCGTGGAGAACACATTCGTCTTTCCCCCAATCGAGCAGCTCGGCCCCGGTGATGGCTCCGTCTCCATTCAAATCCCGAGACGTCTGCACGATGCCGTCTCCGTTGCGATCCTCGAAGTTGCCATGCTCCAGCAACCCTACTTTGACCACCGTCGCTGAATTGCGGTTGGCCACCCAGCAGTTGCCCTGCAAATCCACCGTGGTTCGAGAGGGGTTGCCGACGATGGAGGCCGGGCCGGTGCGGTACCGGGCCAGCTCCCGGCCGGTGCGCGTGTCCACCTTGGAAATGGAGTTGTCGTTGTCGTTGGGAACCCAGAGGTAGGGGAGGACGCCGGAAGCACCACCCAACTGGAGTTGATCGGGAGTGCTCCAGGATTCCAAACCGCTCATCCAGCCTCGTTCAAAATCGGAGGTGGTCGTGTATTGCGCAGCGATGGGGATCGCGCTGGTGGACGCACGCGCTTGTGTTGTCATCAAGACGGTATCCGAGCGCAAGGGGGGGCTGATCGATTGGGCAACCACAGAGACGACTTGGGAAAGGTTTCCGGGCACGAGGCGTTTGGGAGTAACCACGATGTCCAATTCCATGGCTGCGCCACCGCCTATCACGGGGTCCGACCAACCGGCTCCGGTGATGGCGTCGGTCAAATCTCGTGGGACCCAGGCCAGTCCGTTCATTCGCGTTCCATGACGCTTTTTCGGGCCCAGGTCCCAGATCGGGAAGGTGCCACCGCCGTCCATTCGCCAATACCCTTCCAGCCCCGGTTCATTCCCCAGAAGGGTTATCGGCATGTCTTCGGCGATCTCGGATTGGGGCAGGGCGCGGTTCCAGATGCGAACCTCACGAATGATTCCCGGAAAGCTGTTGCCCCCACAGCAGGACTCGCTGCCAATTCGCGTCCCGGCGGCGGTTCCTGAATAATTGGTGAGTACCAATCCCGACACCTTGGCCTCGCCATTGATGTAGAGAATCGCGTTGGTGCCATCACAACTGCCGGCCACGTGATACCAGGTGTTGGTGACGATCGGGACCTTGGAGAGGTAGGTCACGCTCACGCCGCCGTCGGCCGGCTTGGTCACGATTCCGAATTGGCCTTCTTGCAAGACGATTCCCCAGTCGCGCGCTTCATTGGCCCCACCGGCAATGCTGCGGCGAACCACCGGCGTTGCGGAGGGATTCACCCAGGCTTCCACCGTCCAGCGGATGCCTGGGGACCAAGCTCCGACATCCACCGCATCATCCACGCCGTCGAACACGAGCCACTGTCCGAAATAACGCACCTCCCACGGATCTTCGCCTGCGGTTCCCTGAATGGAAAAGGGCGCGTTGGTGTTTCCGTCATTGCCCAGGGTCACGTGGTAAATCGCTGATTGATTGGTGGTGACGTCCTGCCACTTGGATTGCCCCAACCCGGTGGTGTTGTAGAGGCCATCTCCCGCAGGAGCCGGATCCCGGTCGCGGCGCACGGTCAAGTCGGCTTGAACCCCGGCGGTGGCAGTGGCAACGGCCTGGACAACATCCCGAACGAGGGCGGGAAGGTAGAGGTCATAAGCCTTCAGGGTGACGGTCTTTTCGGTGCCCGGTGGAACCACTCCCGCCATGGTGATTTCGATCCGGATTTCGATCTGGCTGCCTGCGGCCAGAACAGCCGTGCTGAACCCGGTGGAGCCAACGAGGTCTGCGGTGATGTTGGTGGTTCCGTGCCAGTAGGTGGTTCGCCAACCCGGTGTCGCGCTCTCGGAGGCTCGGAGCAAGATGGGGCCTGCGACGGAACCGTCATTTTGCACCGTGACGGTAAACGCGGTGGAACGCAGGGCGGCCACAGATTCTTGCCGGATTTGATCCGACTCCGGTTGCAGTTGATAAAGTCCGTCTCCCGTCGCGGCCGTGTCCGAGGCCGCCCTGATCAATAAATCGGGCAGGGCTGCTGGGGCGCGTGCCACCGCCCATTTTTTCAGGAGCGTTTCTTCGACCGTCTGGCGATCGGTGACGGAGAGCACTTCGTTGAATATCAGAATCTCGGCGATGTCGCCGTTGAAGGTGTTTCCAAAGTGGTCGCTGCCGACAATGAAATCGGCGCTTTGGTTCGCGTTGGCTTCGGCTGTGAACACCGACGGAGGCGTCACGGCGATCCCATCTACCCGAATCACTCCGTTGGTTCCGTTGCGGTGGCAGGAAATCACGTGCCAGGCGTCGTCCCAGCCGGGAGGTTGGAGGGTGGTGACATTGCCGCCAGCCGAAGGGTTGCCGACTTGAAAACTCAGGTTGTCGTCATAGGTGGCGTGAAGGTAGAGGCGCTGTTCGCTGCCGCCGCGCCAGGCCAGCGTGGTCGTTCGGGTGTCACTGCCGAGTTGCCGCTGAACCACGAAGAGGCTGACTGAATTGCTGCTGAAGAGGTTGGTGCCGAGGACGTTGCCCCGGGTCAACCAGTCGTCGCGAAATTGCAGGGTGGGCAGCCCATGGAGTGCATCGGTCAGCACGGTGGGGCGACGGTCTGCGTCGATTTGTTCGAGGTGGTTGCTCCGGGACGACTGGTCGGCCCATCGGCTGACTCCGTTCTTTCCATCCAAGGTGATTCCGGCGTCGGCTTTGAGCCAAAGGGTCAGGTTGGTGCGATTCCACGGTTGTGCGTGTGCGGTGAGGAAACACATCAGGCTCAGTCCCCAGAGTTCCGCGATGCGCAGGATCGCTCGGAGGGTGGAGTCGACAACCGGGTGGCCGGGAGGTGTTGTCTTCATGATGGGTTCCGTAGGGATCCGATCGGAGGTCTTCGAATCTCCGTCCGGCGAGGTTGCTCGCAGGTTAAAGGATTCAAGGGTCACAGTTCCGGATCGGTCCGATTAACAGAACTCAGGGATTCCCCCGGTCCACGGGGGATTTCCTTTAGGGACAGGTGTTCAAGTCGGGAATTTCGAGTCCTGATTCTTGACGGAATCGGGTTCCCCACCGGAGCTTTATGAAATGCCATTCTCCTTGATCCAACCCGGACGGACCTCTCAGGACGTTTGTCCTGAAGGGGCTGGCAAGGAGGTCGTCCGCGGGCGACGCCTTTGGCGTTGCGTTCGGTGCATCTGGATCGCTGCGATCGTGTGGGTGGGGTTGGCCCCTTTGAATGCGGAAAACCCTTCGGATTCTGGAAAGGACTGGTGGGCCTTCCGTCCCATCACCTCACCGGGCATCCCTCGGGGAATCCAGCCAGCGAGTGGAAACCCCATTGATGCCTTTGTCCGTCAGCAGCTAGCTGAGAAAAAAATCGACCTGAGCCCGCAGGCCAGCCCTCGGGAACTCCTGCGGCGCCTGCACCTGGATTTAGTGGGGCTGCCGCCCACTCCGGACGAGATCGCGTCCTTTGAACGCGATCCGTCTCCGGAGGCTTGGTCCCGCTGGGTGGAGACGCTGCTCGCCAGCCCGCGCTATGGCGAGCGGTGGGGGCGGTATTGGTTGGATGTTGTTCGGTTTGCCCAGAGCAATGGTTACGAGCGGGACGGGGAAAAACGCGAAGCGTGGCGCTACCGAGACTACGTGATCCGCGCCTTCAATCAGGACAAGCCCTATGACCAGTTCATCCGCGAGCAAATCGCTGGCGATGAATTGGCCGCGACGCTGTTGGAAAAAGACGGTCGGGCGGGGAATGCATGGAAAGACGCAGTGGTGGCCACCGGCTTCCTGCGCATGGGTGTCCACGACGATGAGCCGGATGACAAACTTCAGGCCGAGTACGACGAACTCGATGACATTGTGGGAACCACCGGGGCGGCCTTCCTGGGAATGACCGTCGCCTGTGCCCGTTGTCACGACCACAAGTTCGATCCCATTCCGCAGCGGGATTACTATTCGATGCTGGCCATTTTCCGGCCATTGCATGCGGCCGTCAACGGTGGCCCGGGACTCGACTCGCCGTCCTTCGCGCCCTTGGCCTCACCGGCTGAAATTGCGACCTGGAAAGCCTCGCAGGAACGCCAGCGGCAGGAGTTGGAGACGCAACGCTCGGCGACAACCAACGAGGTGGTTCGCAAAGACCTCACCCGACGCATGGATGCAATCCAGAAGGCCGGGCCTCCCTTCGAATGGGCACTGGCGGCCCGTGAGCGCAGTGGCCCGACGCCGGCAGTGCAAGTGTTGGCCCGAGGTAACCCACGGTCTCCGGGGGCTGAAGTGGCTCCTGGATTCCTGCGGGCAGCCGGAGGGGGCGATGCGCCGGTCGGGAAGGAAGGTATGCCCACGGCGGGTCGTCGTCAGTCCTTGGCGGAGTGGATCGCCAGCCCCGACAACCCATTGACCGCCCGGGTTCTGGTGAACCGGGTTTGGCATCACCATTTCGGTCGAGGGTTGGTCCGAACCACCACTGATTTCGGGCGCGTGGGAAGCCTTCC
>CAMATE010000051.1 GCA_945861075.1 Akkermansia muciniphila | reverse complement strand
CAATGGGATTCCGGATCCGTGCCCCGATTTTTCTCAAAGTCTAGCTGCGAGGCGGGCGGGCATTGCCGCACTTGTTGATGTGCGCGTCTTGTTCATGGCGCACTGCACTCGGGACAAAGGGCTCTTTGGAGCGTTGGAAGCCGTGGTGTCAGCCAATCGCATGATCCGATCTGGCCGTCGATTCCGTCTGACCGTGGCCGGGAGTTTTCTTTCAGCGAGTGAAGAGGCTGAGTTTCAAACTCGGGTGAATCAGGCGGACGTTGCTGGTTGCGTGGAGGTGGTCGGGTTTGTTTCGGGTGTCGAGAAGGATCGATTATTCCGTGAGGCCGATGTGTTTTTGTTCCCGACCTACTTTGCCAACGAGGGGCAGCCCTTGAATTTGATCGAAGCGTTGGCATACGGGTTGCCGTGTGTCACGACTCGCTGGCGATCCATCCCTGAGTATTTTAGAGCTGATTATCCCGGGCTCTGCGTTCCAAGAGATGTCCCTGCTTTGGCTCAGGCCCTGCACTCCGTGGTTGAACACGTAGACGGCAGGGGTTTGCGTCAGGAGTACGAGCAACGCTTTGCTGTGGGCCCGCATTTGAGGTGTCTCGCTGAGGCCATGCATTGAGACGAACGCCTGCGGGCTCTGCGGTTGATGGCGTTGCCCAAGATGGAGTCCGTGGGTAGGCACAAAAACGGCGCCGGACCCGGAGTGGGAATCGGCGCCGTTCTGTTGGTTTCTGTCGTGTACCGGTGTTGGGATTACTTCGCGGCGGCGTACAACGCGGCCACCTTGTCCCAATCGATCACGTTCCAAACGGCCTTCAGGTAGGCGGCGCGCAGATTCTGGTACTTGAGGTAGTAGGCGTGCTCCCAGACATCGACACCGAGGAGGGGCTTGCCTTCGCATCCGGCGAGGGTCTTGCCCATCAGGGGGTTGTCTTGATTGGCCGTGGAGACGATCTCCAGCTTGCCCCCGTTGACCACGAGCCAAGCCCAACCGGAGCCAAAGCGACCGATGCCGGCGGCTTCGAACTTGGCCTGGAAATCAGCGAAGGATCCGAACGTTGCCTGAATGGCAGCCGCCAGATCACCGGAGGGCGTGCCGCCCTTGCCGGGGCCCATCAGGTTCCAGAAGAAGGTGTGGTTCCAATGGCCACCGCCGTTGTTGCGGACCGGGCCGCGGATGGCGTCGGGGACACCGGCCAGATCGCCGATCAAGGCTTCGAGGGTGAGGCCTTCAACCGGAGTTCCGGCGATCGCCTTGTTGAGGTTGTCCACGTAGGCCTTGTGATGGCGGCCGTGGTGGATCTCCATGGTCAACGCGTCGATGTGGGGTTCGAGCGCATCCTTGGCGTAGGGGAGGGGAGCAAGTTCGTGGGCCATAAATGATTTTCCTTCAGCGGCTCTGTTGTCTGTAGCTGCCGGCTGGGCACGTGACGGTAGCGATCTTCGTTGTGGGCGCAAGCCGCACGGTTCCGTTTGAAATTCCGTCTCGCCTGCAGTTCAAGGCGACCGATACCGTGCTCCTTCAACAAGACTGAAAGCATGAGCAACCCCACCGGAGACATCGCACTGATTGGTTTGGCAGTCATGGGTCAGAATTTGATCCTCAACATGAATGACCACGGTTTCACCGTCGTGGCCTACAATCGGACGACTTCCAAAGTGGATGAGTTTCTGGCCGGTGAGGCGAAGGGCACAAACATCCAAGGGGCCCATTCCATTCCAGAGCTGGTTTCCAAGCTCAAGACCCCGCGACGGATCATGATGTTGGTCAAAGCGGGACAGGCCGTGGACGACTTCATCGAACAGTTGGTGCCGCACCTGTCTCCCGGGGACATTATCATCGATGGTGGCAACTCGTTGTATGGCGACACGAATCGCCGGGTGAAATATTGCGAATCGAAGGGGCTGCTTTTCATCGGAACCGGTGTGTCCGGTGGTGAAGAGGGGGCCCGCCGTGGACCGAGCATCATGCCCGGTGGTTCGGCCAAGGCCTGGCCTGCGGTGAAGGACATTTTCCAAGGCGTGTCCGCCAAGGTGGAGGGTGGGGCCCCGTGTTGTGACTGGGTGGGTGACGGCGGTTCAGGTCACTACGTGAAGATGGTGCACAACGGCATCGAGTACGGGGATATGCAGCTGATTTGCGAGGCCTACAACATCCTCAAAAACGGTCTGGGTCTCTCCGCCGATGAAATGCATCAGGTTTTCGCCGACTGGAATCAGGGAGAGCTCGACAGCTTCTTGATTGAGATCACCCGGGACATCCTCGGGGTCAAGGACACCGACGGAGGGCCGCTGGTGGACAAGATCCTCGATACAGCTGGCCAGAAGGGCACGGGCAAGTGGACGGTCATCGACTCGGCCAATCTGGCCCAACCGGTTACGTTGATCGCTGAGGCGGTGTTCAGTCGCTGCGTCAGCGCCATGAAAGAGGAGCGCGTGAAGGCCGCCCGCAAGCTCAAGGGGCCGAAACCGCTGCTCAGCGCCGCCAAGAACCCCAAGGCTCGTCAAGCCTTCATCGAAGACATCAAGAGCGCCTTGTACGCTTCCAAGATCGTCAGTTATGCGCAGGGCTACATGCTCATGCGCGCGGCGGCCGCGGAGTATGGTTGGAAACTCAACTATGGCGGCATCGCCCTGATGTGGCGGGGTGGTTGCATCATCCGTTCCCGGTTTCTTGGCAAGATCAAGGAGGCCTACGACACGAACCCCAAGCTGGCCAACTTGCTGCTCGACGACTACTTCCGCGCCGAGATCAAGAAGTGCCAAAAGGGCTGGCGCAATGTGGTGGCTTCAGCGGCTAAGAAGGGCATCCCCGTGCCGGCTTTCAGTACGGCGCTGGCCTTCTTCGATCAGTATCGCTCTGCCACGCTCCCTGCCAATTTGCTGCAGGCTCAGCGCGACTATTTTGGCGCCCACACCTACGAGCGTGTGGACAAACCCCGCGGTCAGTTCTTCCACACCAATTGGACGGGTCGTGGTGGCAATGTGAGCTCCAGCACCTACAACGCCTGAAGCGACGTCTTCTGCCTACCTATCGAATTGCGTGCAAAACGACCTTTCACCCGACGCTGAACGGACTCTCAAGAAGTTCTTCGGCATCTTCATTGGCACGTTGTTTCTGTACGTGACGATTTATGGGGGGTGCGAGGCCTATCGGGTGCGCAATGGCGCTTGGCATCTGACGTTTGACAAGCAGCCGGACGGGACACCCGTGCTGCGCATCGAACACCCGCGCTTGCTCACTGGCGGGCCGGTATCCATCCGGTTTCCCGGTGAGAATGCGCCGCGGGTGACCAATGGGCCGATCACCTACGTCTACAGTCGTCCGGACACCAATTCGACTCCGTTTGGTCCGATGTACTTTGTGGATACGACCCAATTGCCCGGGACCGTTGCGTTGGGTGCGTTTGGGCATGTGATCGAAATGGTGCCGCGGACTTTGTTTGTGAACTTCAAAGAGGTTTCATGGACTTCCGGCACCAACATCACCCTGTCGGCTCAAGAAAAGCCGGCACCGGAGCGACTGAAAGCGCGGAATCAGCAATGGAATGGGCGATGAGGGAGGGTGGGTGACGCCATCCCTTTCCTCCCAACCGAATCGTTGGCTCAGGGGTCGGATCCTGTCTGGGAATGGTGGGTTCTTGGGGGGAGCATTCTTCCGGTCTTCCCATGCGACGATATCGGAGAGAGCCTTGGGCCATGATCCCTGGCTTGCGCTCTTCATGCCTCGCGTTGGTTCCTATCCTTTGTTCTGTGTTGCTTTCCGCGGTGCCGGTCTTGCACGCAGAACCCGATTTCAAGCCGATCTTCAATGGTCGTGATCTTCGGGGCTGGGTGAACGTCAACTGTGCTCCGGAGACCTTCACCGTTCGGGACGGGATGATCCACTGCGATGGAATTCCCACCGGGGCGCTGCGCACGGAACGCCAATACGAGAATTTCATCCTGGAGCTGGAGTGGCGTCACCTGAAGCCGGGAGGCAATGCGGGTGTCTTCATTTGGTCGGGCCCCATGCCGGCGCTTGGGCAACCCTTCCTGCGGGCCATCGAGGTTCAGGTGCTGGATCACGGCTACGGTAAATCCGATTGGTTCACCACCCATGGCGACATCTTCCCGATCCACGGGTCGACCATGAAGCCATTCTCACCCAACCGCGGAGACCGGAGCTTTCCGAAGGAATCCCGAAGCCTGGGAGCCCCGGATTGGAACCTCTACCGCATCGTCGCCACCAACGGAGTGATCCGTCTCTCGGTTAATGGAGTGGAGGTTTCCGGTGGCACCGATTGCCACTGGCGTCGCGGGTACATTGCTCTGGAGTCAGAAGGCGGCATCGTGGACTGGCGAAATCTGCGGCTTCAGGAGTTGCCTTCGACGCGGGTGACGGCAGCGGATTCGGCGCCCGATGCTCAACCTTGGAAGAGTTTGTATGATGGTCGCAGCCTGCGTGGGTGGCGGGTTCCGGCCCAAGCCGGGAGCTGGAAAGCCAGCGATTGGACCCTGAGGGGGCAGGCAGGTCCGGCGAGTGAGGAAGCAGTCCTTTGGTCGAATGGGACGCTGCAGCGGGACGAGTTGGTTTTCGACTGGCGTTGGGAGGGGAAGACGGTTGATCGGGTGCCGCCGATGGTGTTCCGGTCAGCCCGTGGCGGGGGGCTCATTCGCATTCCGGCTCTGGCAGGGCTGCGTGCGGAGGGGTGGAACCGTCTCCGGGTGCGCCGTTCGGGTTTCGAGATGAAGGTTTCGGCCAATGATGGCGATGAGGTCTTGATCGAAGCGCCGCGCGGCGGCTTGGAATTCGGATTCATGCCCGCGGCGGTCCCGCTGCAAATCTCGAGCATCTTCCGCCGGTAGGGGCCTTGGGAGCCTGCCTGGGTGCGGAGCTTCGCAGGCTCTACCGGAAACAAATTCGGCTCACGGCGTCGTCGAAGCCTTGGGCTCCGGCGATGATCTTGATTTCCACGCGCATGAAGTAGATGGGCAGGTCGCGCCGGTCGAGCTTAGGGAAACGGACGGCATCTTTCTGCGTAGTGACCAGCATGTCCGCCCTGCGTTTCTTGCCGCGGTTCACGGCATCCAGCACCTCTTGTTGGGTGAATCGATGGTGGTCGGCATAGCGGCGGGCCAACACGATGTCGGCCCCCAGCTCCGAGAGCTTGGATTCGAAGCTCTCGGGTTGGGCGATCCCGCTGAGGCTTGCCACCCTGCGGCCCTGCAAGAGGTCAAGGCCACGCCGTTCCCCGGTGAAGACATCCTCGAAGTACAGCGGGTGATGGACGCACTCGATAATACCGGCTCTTGGATTGAGTTGGGCGATCCGGTTCCGCAACGCGGCCGTCTTGCCATCGCTCTTGGTCAAGAAGATGACGCTGGCCCGGGCCAGGTGGGAGGGGGGCTCTCGCAGTGTTCCGCGCGGCAGCAGGTGCTCGTTGCCAAAGGGTTGTTGGCAGTCGATGAGGACCACGTCGGTGCGGCGTCCGGCCAATTTCCAGTACTGGAAGCCGTCATCCAGCAGCAGGGTGTCGCAGCCGAAATGTTCCACGGCATAACGCCCGGCCTTCACCCGGTCTTTGTCGACCAGCACCACCACATCCCGAAGGTTGGATGCCAGCATGTAGGGCTCGTCACCCGCCGTCTCGGAGTCGAGCAGCAGTGAGTGGCCGTCAGAGACGATTCGCGGCGGCGTGGTGTCTTCGCGCAGCAAGATCTTGTCGAGGAGTCGTTCAGAGACGGGTTTGGGTTTCGATCGGTATCCGCGAGAAAGGATGGCAACCTTGCGTCCAGCGTCCTGGAGCGCGCGCGCGAATTTTTCAACGACGGGAGTCTTTCCGGTGCCGCCCACCGTGAGGTTGCCCACAGCGATCACCTGAACACCGAGTGTGGAATCGCGCAGGATACGCACGCTGTAGAGTAATCGTCGCAGCTTCACGATGACCGCAAAGACTTGAGACAACATCGACAGCAGGGCTCGAATCAACGAGGCCTTGCGACCAGGAAGATTCTCTAGAATGACTGCCAGGAGGTAAGTCTCTGCAGCCTCCGTCATTTTTTGCCAACGCTCGCGCACCGTTTTTGCAGGATGTCACTGAGTGCCAATTTCGGAAAGAAATCGTGTGATTTGGTGAAATCCGGTTGTCAAGACCCGCCTCGGGGCATTATCTCAGAGAGAGTTCCCCGGTCGGAGACTTCATGAATCCATACCCGGTTCTAGCGATTCAACCATTGTCCCCCTGGCCAACCGACGCCTTTTCTCGGATTGGACGGCTCTCGATTCGTCCTCGGATAGCGCGGGTTTTGAATGCCTTCGCTCAAATATTGCAGAATCGCCGCACCCCCTTTCCTGAATTTCTGAAGCATCGAATCATTGGGTCCTCTTAGCTGAGGATTGAATGGGTGCGGTGAGTCAGACCTACAACACAACAACAACAAACTCAGAGTGAAACCAACCGAAACCACCTCCGAATCCCGTCTCGTCCGGACCTGCGCCCTGGCTGCTGCCAAGGCCCCGGCCAAGAAGGCTGCTCCTGCCAAGGCTGCTGCCCCGGCTAAGAAAGCTGCTCCTGCTAAGGCTGCGGCTCCGGCCAAGAAGGCTGCTCCTGCCAAGGCAGCGGCTCCGGCTAAGAAGGCTGCTCCTGCCAAGGCTGCGGCCCCGGCCAAGAAGGCTGCTCCTACCAAGGCTGCTGCCCCGGCGAAGAAGGCCGCCCCTGCTAAGAAGGCTGCTGCTGCCAAGAAGTAAATGCGTCGCCCAATCCGGCGGTTTTGCTTGTCAAATCCGCCGGATTTGGGGCCGTTTTGCCGGTTGTGAACAACTTGGGAACAACACCCAAAAACTTGTTCTCGCGGTACTCGTTGCTTTGCCATAGAAGCCTCGCCCGCCGTGGAAAGAATCACGGCAAGCTCGAGAAGAAATCGCACTCAATCATGTTCCACCTGGCACTCGCAAATGTGTTGAAATCCCAGTGTTTTCAACTGTTTTATATGTTCACAGCGAGTGCTGGCGCGGGTTTGATCACGATGGACTGTTCGGGAAGCTTCATGAAACTGTCACAATTGCAGGAAGACTCGATCGCTCTGTAAATGGTGATAGTGAATAAATCGGAACCTTGTCCATTTTAGGCCCCCATTAAATATCTCATGTCCGATCAACCCCAAGCGCTGTGGCTGGCCGCCCAGCAAACCCTCCGTGGAATGCTTAAAACGGAGTTGTATAACCTGTGGTTTGCCCCGGTGACGGCCCGCTGCCTGGACGGTGACACTCTGACTTTGGAGGTGGCTGATGAATTTTGTGAGTTTTGGCTGAAGGACAATTATCTGGATGTCCTCCGATCGGTTGTTAGCCGTGCGGCCATCCGTCCGATTCAGGTGGCCTTTGCCATCCGCCCGGCAGATTCCGTCGCTGCGGCTGATTCGGCCTCCGATCGTCCGGTGGTTGCCGAAGCGGCTTCAGAACGCGTTGCTCCGGTTGAAGTTCGTGCCGTCGAACCGCTGGTGAAGGAGTTGCCTCGCAAGTCGGAGCCTTTGTTCAATCCGAACAACAGTTTCGAGACCTTTGTGGTGGGTTCCAACAACCATCATGCCCACGCAGCCTGCATGGGGGTGGCGCAGAAGCCGGGGCATACTTACAATCCGCTGTTTCTCTTCGGTGGCGTGGGCTTGGGTAAAACACACCTACTGCAAGCCATCGGTCATCACGTTCTGGCCAACAAGAAGAACGCCCGTATCGGCTACTTGTCTTGCGAGCGGTTCACCAACGAGTTCATTGAAGCGCTGCAGAACAGCCAGTTGCCCAAGTTTCGCAAGAAGCACCGCGAACTCGATGTGCTGTTGATCGATGACATCCAGTTTCTTCAGGGCAAAGAGCGCATCCAGGAGGAGTTTTTCCACACCTTCAATGCTCTCCATGATGCTCACAAGCAGATCGTCCTGACCTGCGACCGGCCGGCTAACGAGATTCAGGGCTTGGAGCAGCGGTTGATTTCCCGCTTCGAGTGGGGAATGACTGCCGACCTCAAGGCCCCGGACGTCGAGACTCGGTTGGCCATCCTGAACAAGAAGGCGGCGGCGCTCAGCGTGAAGTTGCCGGATCCCATCATCACCTTCCTGGCCCATCGCATCCGGACCAATATCCGTCGATTGGAGGGTGCCTTGGTGCGTGTCGCGGCTTATGCACAGCTTTCCGGCAAGGCGCTTGATCTGGAAACGGTCGAGACCCTGCTTCGCGAAATCCTTCAAGAAGAAGGCAAGGTTGCCATTTCCGTGAGCGAGATTCAGAAGCGGGTCGCCGATTACTTCGATATCCGCCTGGCTGACATGACGAGCAAGCGGCGGCCTGAGAACATCGCTTTCCCGCGGCAAATCGCCATGTACCTCACCCGTCAACTCACCGAGCACTCGCTCAGTGCGATCGGTGAATCCTTCGGCGGGCGGGACCACGGCACCGTCTTGCATGCCTGCCGTCAGGTGCGGGATCGGATGGAAGTGGAGGCCAAGGTCCGGCAAGACGTGGGCTACCTCGAGAAGCAGCTCACGCGCTGAATTGGGTTCCTGCCGGTGGAGCAGGGGGCGGGTTTCGGGTCTTGTTTGGGTGACCGGCGGGTTTCATGCACTTGTCGTTAGCCTTGTGGTTCGCCACGGGCAGGCCCGGAGCGGTCAGCTAGACTTCTCGGCTGGAAACCCGGATGGGAAGCCGCAATGCTGGCGGCGTGTCACCCCGCTGGTTCCATTGCATCTTGCTGCTGCTGATTGGTTTTCTGACCAACCGGGTCGTTCTGGGAGATGCCTCGGTGGGCTTCGAATTGCTCAAGGCCGACCTGACTGGATTGGTGTTCACCAATTCGGTGCCGCCTTCGCGTTATCTGACCAACCAAATTCCGCTCAATGGCTCCGGTGTGGCCTTGGGTGATGTGGATGGAGATGGTCGCCCTGATCTCTTTTTGGCGGCTTATTCGGGTGGGAGTGCATTGTTCCGCAATCTGGGGCAGATGAAGTTCGGCCCTATCACTGAGGCGGCCTTTGGAAAAACCACCCTATCATCGCTCGATGGAACCGGTGTCGTCCTGGCAGATATTGATGGCGATGGGGATTTGGATCTCTTGCTCAACACACTCGCTCAAGGAACCCGGATTTATCACAACGATGGAAAAGGGCATTTCACACCGGGTGTTGTCCTCAATCCCAACCGAGCGGGATCGAGTCTTTCATTGGCTGACGTGGATGCGGACGGAGATTTGGATTTATATGTCGCCAACTACCGCACGGTGACGGTGCGAGATGATCCCAAGGCCAAGTATTCACTGCGCGAGGAAAATGGGCGCCAGCGGATCGTAGCCTACAATGGCCGTTCCACTGAGGAGCCTGATTTGGTGGGGAGGTTCACCATGACTCCGATGGGCCCTCGCGAAAACGGCGAGGTGGATGCCTTTTACCTCAATGATGGCAAAGGGGTTTTCACGGAGGTGCCTTGGACGCGTGGGGCTTTCCTGAACACCGCGGGTCGTCCGCTCGACTCGGCGCCGCAAGATTGGGGATTGAGCGTTCTGTTTCGGGATCTCACCGGCGATGGGCGGCCGGACTTGTACGTCTGCAATGATTTCCACTCGGAAGACCGTTTTTGGACTAATGAAACGTCTCCTGGAGGTCCGCTGCGTTTCCGTGCGGCTTCGTCTTTGGCTCTGCGGCATACCAGTGCCTTTTCCATGGGGGTGGATGCTGCCGACATCGATCGCGACGGCGTGGATGACTTTGTGGTGCTGGATATGCTCAGTCGTGAGCATCGGAGACGGAACATCCAGACCGATGGAATCCCGCCGGGTTTCTACCAACCGGGGATGTGGGACGACCGTCCTCAGTTCTCACACAACACCCTCTTTCTCGGGCGTGGAGATGGAACCTTCGCCGAGATCGGTCGTTTGGCCGGTGTCAGTGCCAGTGAATGGTCGTGGACTCCTGTTTTTCTGGATGTGGACCTGGATGGATTCGAGGATCTGCTGGTTTCCAACGGCCACGAAATGGACATGCTGGACGTCGATGTGGCCGCGCGTGCCGCTGTTCAAAAATCCAACCGCGGAATGGGGCAACGCGAACTGCTGGACATGCGTCGGATGTTCGCCCGGCTCGATACGCCCAATGCCGCCTTCCGCAATCGCGGGGATTTGACCTTCGAAGAGGTGACTCAAGCGTGGGGCTTCGATGCGCCGGGGGTCGAGCAAGGCATGGCCGCGGCCGATCTGGATGGCGATGGGGATCTGGACCTTGTGCTGAACGCCTTGAATGAGCCACCGAAGCTCTACCGCAATCGGACCACGGCACCGAGAGTGGCTGTTCGATTGCGAGGAGTTGCCGGGAATTCCCGGGGTATCGGGGCCAAGATCCGGGTGATGGCCCAAGGGCTCCCGGTGCAGTCCCAGGAGATGATGTCTGGCGGTCGCTATTTGTCGGGGGATGACGCGATGCGGTGCTTTGCGTTGGGCACGGCGACAACGGCGGACATCGAGGTGACTTGGCGCAATGGACGGGTGACCCGACGCACCGGTGTTGGCCCCGGTGTTGTGGAGATTGCAGAGCAGGAGACGGTTGCTGCCATTGCGCCACCGCCGGTAACGCCGCTGTTCGAGTCGATTTCGGACCGCTTGGCGCATGTCCATACCGATACCCCATTTGATGAATTTGGACGGCAACCGTTGAAGCCCTTCGACCTCAGCCAGACTGGACCGGGCGTCACTTGGGCCGACCTCAACGGGGATGGGTGGGACGATCTCCTCATTTCCGCCGGTCAGGGTGGAACGCTTGGGGTGTTCACCAACGACTCTCATGGAGGCTTCTCGGCCTTTTCCAATCCAGCGTTGCTCAAGCCCGCCCCTCGGGATCAGACCACTGTGATGGTGTTGCGCGGGGTAATCCTGACCGGCATCAGCAATGGTGAGGACGGGGTAACCAATGGCGGCGCGATCCGGATCGTGGACCTGGCGTCCGGATTGAGCGGTGAAATCCTCAGCGGTCGCGCTTGCCCGGTGGGTTCCATGGCGGCGGCCGATGTGGACGGGGACGGGGAGTTGGAAATCTTCGTCGGGGTTCGAGAAGTCCCGGGGCGTTATCCGGAGCCGGCGACGTCGTTTTTGTTAAAGAACCGCGGCGGACGTTTGGGGATCCAGACGACCTTTGAAAAACTGGGTCTGGTCAACGGCGTGGTTTTCACCGACCTGGATGATGATGCACGGCCTGATTTGGCGGTGAGCACGGCCTGGGGGGCGGTTCGCTTGTTCCGCAATCGAGGGGGCGCTCTGGAGGCTTGGGATCCGCCACTGCGTGGCACCGGATTGCCGGCCGGTGTTGAGCGCCTCTCCCAGTGGACGGGTCTTTGGTTGGGCATCACAGCGGGTGATTTTGATGGCGACGGACGCATGGACCTGGCCGCGGGGAACTGGGGGCGGAACCACTTCCTGGGAGCCGATGCCCGCCGGCGACCGTTGCGGATCCGTTCCGGGGACCTGCTCGACGATGGTATCTGGGATCTTCTGGAGAGCTATATCGGGCCTGATGGGCGGGATTGGCCTGTCCGCAAACGGCCCGCACTGGCGGCCTTCATCCCGGATGTGGCGAAGCGTTTCCCGGATGCGGGGACCTTCGGTAAGTCTTCCATGGAGGATCTCTTGGGTCCGCTTCTGGGCCCATTGCCCAGCGTGTCAGCGCTCAATTTGGATTCGGGAGTGTTCCTGAATCGGGGAGACCATTTGGAATGGCGACCATTGCCGCTGTGGGCCCAGTTGGCACCGGCCTATGGGTTGGCGGTGTCCGATCTCGATGGCGACGGAACCGAGGACTTGTTCTTATCGCAAAACCACTTCGGTGTGCATTCGGATGACGCCCGCTATGACGCGGGGCGGGGATTGCTCCTGAGAGGAACGGGTCGCGGTGACTTCCGGGCCGACGAGCACTCGGGCATCGTGGCCTGGGGTGAGCAACGCGGTGTGGCCTTGGCGGACTTGGATGCCGATGGGCGCACCGATGTGGCTTTGAGTCAGAACAGCGGACCGACGCTGCTCTTTCGCAACCGCGCCGCGTGCCCGGGTCTTCGGGTTCGGCTCAAGGGGCCTCCCGGGAATCCGACCGGGATCGGCGCCTCCCTCCGGTGGTGGGCCGGCAGCAAGGCGTCGGGGCGTCGTGAAATTCGTATGGGCGGAGGCTACTGCAGTGTGGACAGCCCGGTGACGATCGTTGCCTCGGATCGGGCGGCCGGTGAGGTCGAGGTGCGCTGGCCCGGTGGCGCGGTGCGACGTGTGCCGGTCGCGGCCGGGGTGGCTGAGATCACGTTGACGCCATGATGAATCCGCGCCGTTCGATGATTCCAGCGAACCTCCAGAAGCTGTTCGCTGTGTTGGTCCTGTCCTGGGTTTGGATGATGGGATTGCGAGCGGCCCAGACGGGTCTTCGGATCCAGACCCTGCCCTCGGTGTCTCCGTCCGCACCCGGCCTGACCCGATTGTCGGCTCTGGATCTGGGGATTGATTTCACCAATCGACTCTCCGAGGAACGGGCGGTCACCAACCGCAATCTCGTCTCCGGTTCGGGAGTGGCGCTGGCCGATGTGGATGGCGATGGACGTCTTGATGTCTTCTTCTGCGGGTTGGATTCAACCAACGCCCTGTACCGCAACTTGGGGAACTGGCGCTTCACCAATGTGACGGCCCAAGCTTTGCCGGGTGTGAATTGGCTCAACCCGTCTTCAGGATCCAACGATTCGACCGGAGCGGCCTTTGCCGATGTGGATGGGGACGGAGACTCCGACTTGTTGGTTAACCAGTTGGGCGGCGGCACCCGCCTGTGGCTCAATGAGGGTTCGGGTCGTTTTCAGGAGACTACCGATGCGGCCGGGTTGCGTTCGCGCAGTGGGGCGACTTCGATGGCCTTGGCCGACGTGGATGGCGATGGTGACCTGGACCTCTACGTGGCGCACTTCCGCCCGACCACCGTCCTTGATCAACCGAACACCCGGTACCAACTCCGACAGACCGATGCGGGGACGGTGGTTGTGGCTGTCAATGGACGGCCGGCCACCGCGCCGGACCTCACGAACCGATTCGAGATCCATTCAGGCGGTGAGGTGGTCGAAATGGGTGAAGTCGACTCGATGTTCCTGAACGAGGGGCGGGGTCGTTTTGTGCGGGCCTCGTGGACCGACGGCACCTTTTTGGACTCGGCCGGCAAAGCCTTGTTGGCCCCTCCGCGGGACTGGGGCTTGGCTGCTCGCTTCCAAGATATGACGGGCGACGGGAAACCTGACTTGTATGTCTGCAACGACTTGCACACCCCGGACCGCATCTGGATCAACGAGACGGGACCAGATCATCGCCTGCGGTTTCGCGAACTGTCGGTAATGGCCTTGAGGAGCAACCCCACGTTTTCCATGGGCATCGACTTCGGCGATCTCGATCGCAATGGCCATGTCGATTTCTTCGCCGTGGACATGTTCAGTCGCAACCGGTCCTGGCGGCAGACTCAGACGGCGGGCATGTCCCCGGTGATGCGCCAGCCCGGACGGTTTGCGGATCGGGCCCAGGTCCAGCGGAACGTCCTGCAACTCAACCGCGGCGATGGCACCTGGGCGGATGTCGCCTGGCAGGCTGGGGTGGAAGCCAGCGAATGGTCCTGGGGGCCGGTGATCCTGGACATCGACTTGGATGGGTTCGAGGACCTGCTCGTCCCCAATGGACAGTGGCGCGATTTCCAGGATGGCGACGGCGCGCGGCGCATCGCCGAGGCTCAGAGGCGCGGGGCCCTGAAGTCTCCGGCGGAGATCACCGAAATGGTCAAATCCTTCCCCAAGCTGTCGACGCCCAACTTGGCCTTCCGCAACCGTGGGGATGCCACTTTTGAAGAAGTTTCCCAAGCTTGGGGCTTCACCGTGGATTCCATGTCGCAAGGGGCCGCTATCGGCGATCTCGACGGAGATGGGGATTTGGACGTCGTGATGAACGACCTCATGGATGCGCCGGCGTTTTATCGGAACAACGCGAGCGCTCCGCGAATTCTCATCCGCCTCCAAGGCAAGGTCCCCAATACCCGGGGTATCGGCGCATCGGTGACGGTTCGCGCCGCGGGCTTGCCGGACCAGACTCAGGAGATCATCGCCGGCGGGCGCTACCTCAGCGGCGATGAACCGGTGCGATCTTTTGCGACGGGTCGCGCAGCTTCGGTTGGGGTGCGTGTTCGATGGCCCTCAGGTCGGATCTCGGAATGGCGGGAGGTGCCGGCTGGTTCTGCGGTGGAGGTGTCGGAAGTCGAGGCGCCTGCCGCTGAAACCGCTGCTTTGCCAAAGCCGCCCGTCCGCTGGTTTGAGGACCAGACGGCGCGCTTGGCTCATCGGCACGAGGACGAGCCCTTCGATGATTTCGGTCGCCAGCCAGCCATGCCGCATCGGCTGTCTCAACTCGGGCCCAGCCTGACCTGGACGGATCTCAATGGGGATGGGCGGCCTGATCTGGTGATCGGTGCCGGTCGCGGTGGTAAGCCGGGGGTTCGCATTCAGGACGGGAAGGGCGGCTTCGAGGCTCGGGAAACCCCGCCTTTTCATAAGACGACCAGTCGGGACATGACCTCGATTCTGCCCATCAACGGAGTCCTGTTGGCGGGAGTCTCGAATTACGAGGATGGCCTGACCAATGGCGGAGCCTTGCGCATGTATGACCCCGCCGGCGGCCGCAGTGGAGAAATGCTCGTCGGCACGGCCTTCGCCGTCGGTCCTCTGGCCGCGGCCGATGTGGACGGGGACGGATCTCTGGAGGTGTTTGTCAGCGGGAGATCCGTGGCCGGTCGTTATCCGGAGGCGGCTCCCTCGCTGTTGCTGCGCAATCAAGGCGGACGCCTGACACCGGTGACCCGTTGGGACGACCTGGGATTGGTGACCGCCGCGTGTTTCACCGATCTCGATGGCGATGGTCGGCCTGATTTGGTGCTGGCCCGGGAATGGGCTCCGCCCCGGTTTTTCCGCAATGAATCGGGTCGGTTGACGGAATGGGCGCCGGTCCTCGAGGGGGCGTCCGGCTCGTTCTCTGGGCTTTGGAATGCCGTGGTGGCGGGTGACTTCGATGAGGATGGTCGATTGGACTTGGTCTTGGGCAACTGGGGTCGCAACACCCGCTGGAGCGCTTCGGGTACCGTGCCGCGCCGATTGTGGTACGGCGATTTCGGTTCCGGTCAGGGCTTGGATCTGGCCGAGAGTTGGTTTGATCCCGGGCTCAAGGCGGATCGCCCGGAACGTGAAATGGGATTGTGGGCCGCACTCTATCCGGCGGTGCGGGAACGGGTAGGATCCCTGGTCGCTTTTTCCAAGGCCACCTTGCCGATGCTCCTAGGTGATGCGTTGTCGGCGGCCCGATCGGTCTCGGTGGATACGGTGGATTCGGTCCTGCTGCTCAATCGGGGTGATCGCTTTCTGGTGAAGCCCTTGCCGGCGGTGGCGCAGCGCGCGCCGGTTTCTTCGCTCTGTGTGGCCGATTTCGACGGAGACGGGCATGACGACTTGTTCCTCTCGCAGAACTTGTCCACGGCACATCCCTTTGCGGAACGCTCCGATGCGGGGCGGGGATTGTGGCTGCGCGGCGATGGTCGGGGTGGCTTTGTTCCTGAGGAAAGCTCCGGGGTGGTCGTACAGGGTGACGGTCGCGGAGCGGCGGTTTCCGATTACGATGGTGATGGACGGGTGGATTTGGCGGTGGGGCAGAATGGTTTCGAGACCACGCTTTGGCGCAATATCGGAGGCCGCCCCGGGCTTCGGGTGCGTCTCACGGGAGCCGGTGGCAACCCCGCGGCCGTCGGTGCCCGCGTGCGCTGGAAATCGGCGGACGGATTTGGGCCCACCCGGGAAATTCACCTCGGATCAGGCGACGGGTCTTGTGACGATCCTGCGGCGATCCTGGGGGTGGGTGAGCGAACGTTGGAGGCGGTAGAAATCCGATGGCCTGGGGGAGTCGTGACTTTGGTTCCGGTGGTGGCAGGTCAGCGCGAGGTTCAGGCCACTCAGCCGGCCCGATGAACCGTTGGCCGGTGGGGGGGGATCGCTCTTTTGATGGCATGACGATTGCCTTTGATCGGGGAGCCGGTTCAATTTCAGGGACTCCTTCTTCTCGTGAGCCGCAGCATCACACGACAACGCTGTTTTTGGTTCGGGGCCCTTTGGGTCTCCGTGCTGTTGCTGTCTGCTGCCGCGAATTCGTCGGGCTCGGGGGATC
The DNA here is from genome assembly GCA_945861075.1 of Akkermansia muciniphila. GTDB lineage: Bacteria > Verrucomicrobiota > Verrucomicrobiia > Limisphaerales > UBA9464 > SXXZ01. The sequence continues at coordinate 43 of CAMATE010000051.1, read as the reverse complement.
CTCTCGCCCGAAGTGCGCTGGTGTTGCTGCGCGATGAATGTTT
>CAMATE010000050.1 GCA_945861075.1 Akkermansia muciniphila | reverse complement strand
ATCAAGTCGGGCTCGCCGGTGATGCGAACCTTGTCCTGAGACTGGATGCCGCCGGACTTGAGGCTTTGGTTCGGGTCGGCGTAGCCGGGGATGATGCGGTTGAGTTGCTCCTGGCTGGCACCGAGATGATCCCGGATCACCTTGCCCATCACCGAGCGGAAATCAGTCGCGCGCTGCAAGTAGCGGCCGGTGCTCTGGAACATCGAGCCATTCATGCCCGTTTGCCAGGCCACCGGATCCGACGGGCCGCAGTTGAAAACACCACTGTGGGTCACCTTGCCGGTGGCGTCGGTGCGCAACCCCTTGATGCCGCCACCAGCGACGTACATGACGCTGGCCTCGGCGTGGTCGGTGCCGTTGTCGGAATTCTCGATGGTGGTGCGACCGAACTCCGACAAGGTCACGATGACCAGATCGTCCCAGCGGCACTGGTCGGCATACCGGCGGAAATACTGCCGGAGCGCGTAGATCGACCAGCCGACCCGCTGCAACAAGCTTGCGTGGGCACCCGTGACGCCGCCTTGATTGCTGTGGGTGTCCCAGCCGTCGATTTGGGTGCCGGCCACGAGGGCGTCGGTTTTGTTGAGAACCAATGCTGCCGACTTGAGTTGGTTGAAGTAGCCGTAGGCGGAGTTGGGGACCACGTAGCCCGGGTTGGTGGTTCCGGAAGGTCCGGCTCCGTTCTTCGCGTTGGTGGTCGGGAATAGATAATACGGTTTGTTGCCGTCCGAGTTCTCGTTGTCGACGAAGGTGTTGCCCGTCTCGCTGAAATCGATGCCTGCGAAGATCTCCAACGTGCGGCGCATGTTCTCATACTGCTGCTGGAGCAGGTCTCGGTTGGCTTTGTCGGGGAAGGAGGCTCCCGTGGCTGCCTCGAGTGTGCGGGCGGCCTTGAGATTGCCGTCCGCCGTATTGGGTACACCCAGCAAATCGTAGCGGGTCGGGTCTGAAAGATTGGTCATCGCCGCGCGGGATCCACGCAGGAGGAGCGGTAGCGAATTTTGGAAAGAGACGCCGGTCAGCGAGTTCTTTCCGGGACGGCCCGATTCAACCATGGCCCGGTAGAGCAGGCCGTCCTTGACCATGTTGGTCCGGGGGGCGCCGGTTTCCCAATAGGCTTGGGAATCGAAGTGGGAACGTGATTGCTGCGGATAAGCCACCCGGTGGATGAGGGCCAATTCACCCGCATTGTAAACCGGCGTCAGGAACTTGAGTGCCGGATGCAGTCCGGCAAACCCATTGCCCAGCGGCAGCGAGTAGGGATAGGCGAAGGTGGCCCCGGTGGTGCCCGCCTCAGGAAACAGCGCCTTGCCTTGCACGTTCCAGCTTTGTGCGGGGTCGACCGGGATGGAGATGTTGTCGCGGATTTTGGGGCCGTAGGCGTCGTCGCCGTGGGGTATGACGTTGTTGAGGCCGTCATTGGCCCCGCGGAGGAAGATGAAGAGCAGTTTCTTCACCCGGCCGTTGGCGTTCGGTTGTCCGAGCCCGCCCTCTGCGAGCGCCTTCTGGACGAAGAGCGGCACATCGGTCAGCGAACTGAGGGCAGCCGTGGCCGCCAGGCCCGTGGCGGTGCTGAAGAAGTTTCGGCGGGTGAGGATGTGGGGCGTGTTCATGGCGCGGGAGTCAGAGCGGTTTTCAGTGCCGGACCTCATTGTTCCTGAAAGCGGGGAGAACTCATCAGCAGGGCGGCCAGGCCACGCACGCGGGTGTCGTAGTCTTTGGCTCCGGGAACCAGGCCAGCGAACTCGGAGGGCGTGGTGCCATTGTCGGCAGTGTTCAGAAACTGGATGCCCAAGGCCCGGTATTGGCTGAAGTTGGCGGAGCCTTCAGAAGGAAACAGCAACCGGAGCAGGTAATCGGTGACGGCTTCAGCGGAACGGTTGGCTCCGTTGGTCAGGCGGAGCGCCAGCAGTGCCGAGGGATCCATCCGGCTTGAGCCCAGTGAATCGGGTGAGCTGCGGACCCCGGTGCCCGTCGCCAGTCCGGCTCCAGCCAGAGCCAGCGACTGCACATAGCGCAAGCGCTCGCTGAGGGTGCCGGCACTGATCCAACCGCCGGCATCTTCTGCGTAGCCGTCGGGTTCGGCTCGGTCGAAGAGGCGCATGCGGCCGGCCCGGTCAAGCAATCCGCCGGAGGCCACGAGGCTGGGCGCGTCGGCACTCGCAGTGAGGGTTCCATCGGGTTTGGAGGCGCGGAAGGCTCGCAACGTGGAGGCCGCGAACTCCAGAGGCGTCTTCACCTTGGCGGCTGCAGTGTTCGGGTTGCGGAAGAGATCACTCTTGAGGATGACTCGCAGAACGTTACGCATCTGCCCTTTGGGGCCACCTTGGGGAGGGTTCTCCCAGGCCAGCATGCAGTCGTGGACCAGTGACTCCTCGGGGGAAGTTTCCGCATCGGTGAAGTCGTAGCCGTGGTGGAAGTTGTCGTGCACCAGCAGTCGGCAAAGTTTCACCGACAGATATTCCTGGGTGAAGGGTTGGTCGGCCATGTGACGGACTGTTTGATAGCCATCTTGGATGCCGTTGGTGGAGGTGCCGTTGTTGAGCTTCAGACCGTAAGGACGACCCGCCCACGGTGCACCAAACCGGGCAGGCACGGTCTTGGGTGAGTTGGTGAGGATGTTCCCTTGGGCATCCCGTTCGTAGAACACCCACTTGACCCGGGTATCATGGCGATCAGTCCGGTAGCGGAAGGACCAGAGTCCGATGAGGTTGGTGACGCTGTTGCGTTCCGTGGCATTGGTGAGCCCGGAGTTGATCATCGCGGTGGTCCGCGGCGCAAAGGGGTTGGCCGCCTGATTGGTGGCGAGGAGTTCCACCGTCCATCCGGTCCAAGCTCGGGAGATTTGTTCGATGTCGCCTTGGTCGTAGCCGTTGTCCACGCCGAAGGCGAAGAGTTCACACAACTCGCGGGCGTAGTTCTCGTTGGCGATGCGGTTGGTCTTGGTGGTGGTGTTGTAGTCGCCCCGGGACAGGACCGTGTCGAGGTAGATGATCATGGCCGGACTTTCGGCGCTGATCTTCAGGAGGTCGTGGAAGGTGCACTGGGGGGCCATGAAGGCCTGCCGCCAGCGGAGGTTTTCTTTGAACTCCTGCCGAGTCGATTCCGGGCCCGACCAGGCATTGGGCAATCCGGCCCGCTCATCGAAGTAGGTCAAGCCTTTGGAGTATTCGGTGACGAAGTGGTTCTCCAGGAATTGCTGGAACACCTGGGCCAATTGGCGGCGCGACTGAATCGCGTGGAGGACATGCCAAGCGCGCAGGTCACCGATGGTGGCGGAGCCGTTTTGGAGTCGGGCGTAATAGGGGATGAGCGATTCGGCATCCCCCTGCAGTGGGACGGTTGCTGCAATGCCGCTGCCGCTGAGTCTTGCGGTGAGTTGCAGGCCTGATGATTGGGTCAGGTACCAGAAACTCAGGGTGTAAGGAGTGGAGGCGCTGAGGTTTGTGGGAATGGTTTGAATCACCGAATCGGTCCCACTGCTTCCAGCGGTCTTTTGAACCAGATGGAAGGACGCATTGCCTCCATGCACGTAGTCGGTGGTGCGGGCCGAATGGACGGTGTTGGTGGTCGTGGCCCAGTTGGCGGAGGACAGGGGTTGTTCGAAATCGCCGTTGATCAGCAAGTTTGCAGCGGTTCCGTTGTCGGTGGTACCGGCGACCAAGCGGAAGTCGTCGAGGTACGCGTCGCCGGCGCCATTCAAGTACAGGTAGAGTTTGGAGGAGGAGCCCGTGCCCGTGATGATGACCTTCCGCCAAACCGGACCGGTTTCCGCGGATTCGTCCAGGTTCTCCAGAATCTTCTCGGGTGCGAGTTGCTCCTCGATGTAGGCGTCGGTGCCCATGGTGGCGAGCCGATTCAGATCGTCCGGGGTTGGGCCGTAAGCGATGCGGTTGAGGAGTGTGCTGGACCGCACCGTTTCGCTCGCCAGCGGCAGGGCTTCGAGTTGGTAAAAACCAGAATCGCCGACCGCGGCTGAATCGGATGTCCATCGGTTGCCCCAGTGCTTTCCGGCGAGGGGTGATGCCGATGTTCCTAGAGAAGGGGTGCTTCGGACCCGGTATTCGGAAACCGAGGGCAGCAATTGGAATTCGAGCGAGGGGCGTCCGTTGGTCCAGGCAAGGGACAGAATGTCGGGAGTCTCGGCAACCATCCGGACCATCCCCAGGACTCCCCAGAGTATCCAGCCGGCGAAAACGGGTTTCATCATATCAAGATCGGTAGGGACCGACGTTCTGCTTAGCAGGTACAGGGCCAATGGTTCCAGAAGGAAACTGGAGAACCGGAATCGGTGATCAACACACGGATCATGGCTTGGCAAAGCCCGGGGCGGTCCATTGCTGATGGCGGCCGGAACCATTGGTGACGGTGCCCAAGCCTCGGAGACGGAAGGTTTTGCCGCCGGCGTTGGAGTCAAGGCGTAGTCGCGTAGTCACTGGTGGTAGTTCCTGCACCAGAGTCCACGTGGTGGAGTCGTTCGCGGGAGCCGAGTCGATGCGGTAACCCCGATCGGCCTCGGGCGAGGCAGTCCAAGTAAGTTCGGTGATGCCGTTCTGGATGCGTGCTTGGAAATCGAGGGGAGCCTTCAAGGGGTGCTCGAGCAAGCAGGGGTCCCCCAACAAGTAGGTGAGTCGCGCATTGACTGAGGCGTTGCGTTCCGCGGAATCGGTGAGCATCGCATGGACGGGTGCTCCGGCGTGGACCCGGTCGGTGATCCAGGGCGAGAAAGCGGCGGCGGTGCCCGCCAGCAGCACTGCGTTTTCACTGCCCAGACAGGTGCGCAAAAAGTCTTCTCCATAGCCGCTGTACCACTGGCCCAGGAAGGAGCCGAAGGCGAACAGGAAGGCGACCCGCGGGACATCGCCAGGCCGTTTCCAGGCGACATTCTTCGCGAAGTGGCTGTGGCCGGGCTTCGCCGCTCCAGTCATCCCGAGGACCCCGAAATGGGAGTAGTCGGTCTGGAACCCCCAGCGGACGGGGGGCCCTTCCTGAAACAAGTCGGAGTTCCATGCCACCGGCTGCAGGGGTTCTGCTAGTCCGGATCGGGAAGCGATGTGAACGAGATTCCGATCCACCAAAGCGCCGAGGACATTGGCATAACCGATGGCGGTGTCCTGAAACGGGAGGAGTCCCCGGCGGTACCGCCAGGCCTTGTCGAAGTAGCGGTCCAGCAGGGCGATTTCGATGTCGGCTGCGCTTTTGGGATTGCCCTTCAGTTCGGCGAATCGGCTGTCGAAGTGGGAGAGTCGGGCGAAGTCGATGCGCCCCAGCGGCACTTCAATGCGGCCGGGACGGCCATCGGGTTCCCGAGGCAGTTCGTTCTGGTCCCAGCGGCCGTCTCCGGCGTCGTTGCCGAGGATGCAGTAGGTGCATTGGCTGCGGGGGCAGTCGGGGCAACCGGTCTTGAAGGACTGGGTGTCGGTCCACTTTCCGGTGAGGTCGCTGTAGAAGAGGTCGGCGGGCCAGGCGCCCAGGTGGATGCCTGCGGGATCTTGGCAACCGATATGTCCGTCTTCGGCAGCCCAACCGCTTTGGGGGATGGTGGGGTGTCCGATGAGCACGGCCACCTGAGTTCGGCCGGGATGGGCTTCGTATTCGCGTCGGATGAGGGCTTTGATGGCGAGGAGGTTGGTCTTGTTCCGCGGGAGTGCTTCGGCTTCGTAGCGTCGGCAGTCGAAGTCTTGCGGGTCGGCGTCCCAGTGGCGTGGTACCCGGTGTTGAACGACTTCCCAACCGTCGGCGATGAGGTCGGCACGGTAGCGCGCCAAGCTTCCCGTCAGGCGCTCAGCAAGGGTTTCATCGACCAGCAAGAGCGCGCGTCCGCGGTCGTTGGTCGGCGCTGTGTCATGAGCCACGCACAGTTCCAGCGGTGCCTGGCCCGTCCGGAGGACCCGGTAACCGTAGGTCTGTCCGGGTCGAGCATTCGGGTCGAGGAAGACAGAGGTGCGCGCATCGCGATCTATGGTTTCCCAGTCGGTGGGGTTAGGGCCCCAGGACTTGCGCGCGATGGGATAGAAGGCTCCGTGGTCTCCGTCCCCCTCCCACTCCCGCTGGAAGTTCAGTCGGATGCCTGAGGCTAGGGACTCTCCGGAAATGCGATGGGAGTCCTCTGCTTCGAGGGATCGGTGTTCGCCTCGAACGAGACCGTCCGGCGGGCTGGGACGGCCGATGCTTCGGGGTTTCAGATGGTTGCGCACGATGACTCGATCCAATCGGCCGAGTGCGGGGGATTGGCCGTCGAGGGCGTTGCCCAAACTGAAGGTATTGTGGTCGTCACGCGGGCTGGAGGGGCGGGTGTGGGATTCCCGGGGGAGGCGATCGAAGGTCTCGGCAGTGAAGGAAAGGTGGAAGGTCCAGTTGGTGCGCCCCGCTGACGAATAGCCATGGAGTGACGATCGGGGGATCGGGGACCAAAGGGTTTGCTGGTAGGTCTCGGAAATCCGGGTGAGCCCGAGTCGGCGGCCCGTGGCATCGATGCTCACACGCAATCCCGGGGCTTCCAAAAGCACGCATTCCGCGCCGGGAGCATCATTGGTCGCGCCATGGAACCAATCCGGGGAGTAGTCGACGGAGATGGATCCGTGGAGCGGTTGGAGATGGGTGCGCGTGATTCCGTCGCGGGTTGAGCTTAGTGGGTAAAGCAGCACTTGGCCGGCTCGATGGAATCCGGCTGAGCTTCGGTCGAACGAGGGCTCTCGGGACGCCGAGGAACCGGGCAACGGTGCTGTGCCGCCGTCGGACTCGAAGCGGTCGGAGTCGAATCCGAAGGAGGACAGGTTTTTTGGCGTGCTACTCGACGCGTTGTCAGGATCGGTGCCGTCGAGGAACTCCTGGAGATCGGTGCGTCCATCGCGGTCGCGGTCGCCGCGTCCGGGGACCGGCCGTGACTTCGGTGTCTCCGTCGTGTCCGCAAGGTCCGATTCGCGCCGGAGGGAGCTCGATCCGATCCAGCGAAAACCATGGTGCGGGGACTCCCGGAGCACCGTGGCCGTGGCCACAGTGACCAGAGCATTGCTCACGGTGGTTCCGTTGACCCAGTAGTCGATGGGCCAATGGTGGAAGCCGAGTTTGATGGGGTTGATGCCACCGGCCTCACTCAAGGCCTGGTCTTGGATGGCACGGGGTTTCAGGTACAGCGCCTGTGTGATCAGCGTTGGCAAGGTCTCGGGCGGGAGGACGGTCATGCTCGGAAGAACCGCGGCCAATTCCGGGTCGAGGAGGTTGTGCCCGAAGCCCGGGCGGATCCGCCGACTCCCCGGAGGCAAATAGAGTGACCCCGCCGCTTCAACGAAGGCATCGGTGACCGTGGGCGGAACAATCGCGTTCGGGTTTCCGTCGGGCGATGCGTGGGTGAAGCCCCGGGAATCGGCCACTTCTCCGATCACGCAGCGCAGCAATTCGAGCGAGGAATCCGATGAACTTCGGTTGAGGATGTCGGCTCGGGCGATGGTGAGTTGCTGACCGTTCACCCGGCTCGATTTCAAATCGCTGAAGGGGGCCTTCACCCGGTGGAAGAGGCCGTTGCGGAGCGCCAAGGTGCTGTTGGTGGATTCAATGCCAACGTCGCAGTGCTGGATCTCAAAATGCCACAAGGCCGCGGTAGTCCCGGTCCACTGCAAAGCCACCCGGGCGTGGGAGATGCGGAAGTCATTCCAGCGGGACTGGCCGGACTCCAGGCGGGCGCCATTCACGGAAAGGGCGACGTCGGCGTAGGGGTTGGGTTTGGGTGTTCCCAGGGATCCCGGAATGGATTCCCCAACGGAATCATCGTCGGAGGCGGTGAGCACGATGGGGGCCTCGGGCGTGGCGTGCCAAGAAACTCGCGCGTCTTTTCCCAACTCCAACCCCGCCGATCGTCCCGGCAGGAACTTGATCACGCATCCACCCTCGAAGCGCACCGATCCCTCCAATCGAATGGGTCTCCCAACCAGGTAGGTGAGTCCTGCTCGGAAGGTTTGGTTTTTGCCGGAGACTACCTCGATGGGAGCCGCCAACACCGGCAGCCATCCGGCGAGGAAAAGTAGCACCAGAAGCCCTGTTATCCGGTGTTCCCAGAAGGACGCACCGCGGGATTCCGCTTCAATTCCGACAATGCTTGGCATGGGCCCATAGACTCGTTCCTGGCGTGTCCAAGGCAAGCTTCGCCCATCCGTCAAAACGAAGAAGTGGACGGATTCTCTGCCGGTTCATGCGCTCGATTTGAAACGTGAGGCTATCGCCGGCTCTCGACTTGGGGCGAAATGGCTGGTAAACCATTTGGAAGCAACCGCCCCGAAGCCCGCCGTAGAGCCCGGGGTGGAATACGTAGGCTGACAATGAAAACACTTCCGATCTTCCTGTTGTCCGGCGTTCTGGCCGGTTCTGTGATGGGGCAAAACAACGCCGCCAAGGTGTCCCCACCCGCGCCTGCTTCGGGCGCTGCCGCCTCCACCAACGCCCCGGCGGATCCCGGAGCTGGCAAGTTCAAGACCGACCTCGAGAAGCACAGCTACGCCATGGGCGTACTCTTGGCGGGTGACATCAAGCGCCAGTTGTCGCGCGGCAGCTACGAGCATGATCCCGAGGTTGTCATCAAGGCGTTCTCGGAGGCTCTGCGGGGCAAACCGACGGTGATCACCGACGGAGAAGCCAATGTCATCTTGCGGAACTACAGCACTGAGATTCGCAAAAAAGCGGATGAAAAGCGCAAGGAAGACGGTGAGAAGGCCAAGGTGGTGGGTGAGGCCTTCCTGGCGGCCAACAAGTCCAAAGAAGGCGTCAAGGTTACAGCGAGCGGCTTACAGTACAAGGTGCTCAAGGCCGCCGAGGGGGCCAAGGCCAAGGGTGATGATGTGGTCGAGGTGCATTATCGCGGAACGCTGGTCGATGGGACCGAGTTCGACAGCTCCTACACTCGCGGACAGCCAGCCAGCTTTGGCCTGAGCCGGGTGATCAAGGGATGGACCGAAGGTTTGCAGCTCATGACGGTGGGTTCGAAATACCAGTTCGTGATTCCCTCGGAACTGGCCTATGGACAAAACGGTTCTCCGCCGAAGATCCCGCCCCATTCCACCCTCATCTTCGAGGTGGACTTGCTCAACGTAAAGCCGCAGGCAGCCCCGCCGCTGCCCAGCAGCGTCACCAGTGACATCATCAAGGTTCCGAGTGCCGATGAGTTGAAAAAGGGCGCTCAGATCGAGGTGATCAAGTCCAACGACGCCGAGCGCCTCCAGAAGGAAGCTGCCGCTCAGAAGAAGAAGACCGAGGCGCCGAAGCCCTAAGGAGTCCTCCAGTTCTTCACCAAGACCGCGCCCTCGTGTTTCACGGCGGCGCGGTTGTTTTTTTGGCGGGATCCAGAGAGGGACGACTTTCAGCAATCCGCCGCTTGCATGTCCCAAGGAGTGGGGTACCTGTTGTTTCAGAGAATAGTACGTCTGCGTATGAAAACGGTCGAAAACTACGATTCGGTCATCATTGGGGCGGGTCCAGCCGGTTGCTCCACTGCCACGGCACTTGCCATGCACGGTCGCAGAGTCTTGGTGATCGAGCGGGAGAAGTTTCCCCGCTACCATATTGGCGAGTCGATGATCCCCTTCACCTATCCGCCGTTGGAGCGGATCGGGATGATCCCCAAGCTTCGCCAGTCGGGCTTCATGAAGAAGTATTCCGTGCAGTTCGTTTCCCCCTCGGGCCGGGCTTCGCAACCGTTCTATTTCTTCAACCGGTATGATCGCGAAACGGTGGCGCAGTCGTGGCAGGTGCTGCGCAGCGAGTTCGACCAGATGATGCTCGATAATGCCCGCGAACACGGCGTCACCGTCTGGGAAGAGTCGGAGGTCACCGAGCTGCTCCAAGACGGCGTGGGCACCTACTCTGGGGTCCGGGTGAAGTCCCGCGAGCACGGTGAGGTGGAAGTGCGCTGCCCGGTCACCGTGGACGCAACGGGGCGCGAGGCCATCGCCGCCACGCGCAATGCTTGGCGACGCGGCGATCCCAAGCTCAACAAAGTGGCCGTGTGGACCTATTACGAGGGAGCCAAGCGGGACACCGGTATTGATGAGGGAGGCACCACTGTGGCTTTCATTCCGGACAAGGGTTGGTTTTGGTACATCCCCCAGCACAACAATCGGGTGAGCGTGGGCGTGGTGGCCGATGGTAAGTACCTGACCCGTGGCGGCCTCAAGGACCCCGAAGCGATTTTCCAACGGGAAATCGGGCAGAACCAGTGGATCCAAGATCACCTGTCCACCGGTAAAGTTTGTGATCAGTACTGGCTCACGGCCGAGTACACCTTCCGTTCCGAATACTGTGCGGACCGCGGGTTGGTGCTGGTGGGCGATGCCGTGGGGTTCTTGGACCCCGTTTTTTCAAGCGGGATGATGATCGCCCTCAAGACGGGCGTGGCCGCGGCGGATGCCATCCATGCCGCTCTCCAAGCGGACGATGTGTCCCCGGAGCGTTTTACCGAATACGGTCGGGTCACCCGACAGAGCATCGAGAACATGCGCAAGCTGGTGTACGCATTCTACGACCCGAACGTCAGCTTCAAGACCATCACCGACCAATTTCCGGATTTGGCCAATGACCTCACCGACTGCTTGTCGGGTGATGTGAATAAGGATTTCTCCCGGATGTTCGAGGCGTTCTCCCGCTTCACTCCGATTCCCGACGAACTGCCGTATGGTGCTCCGAGGCCTGCGGCGGCGATCGCTGCCTGACAAGACCACCAACACACCCGCCTGCGAGTCATTGAGCGCGTCCAAGGGCTGCTCTGACGGCGATGACAGCGTTCTTGCCTTCGGGCGGGATTCCCGGATTCTCTGGGACTTTAGAAACCGATCTTATGGCCGTCCAAGTCCGCATTCCTACACCGCTGCGCAAGCTCACCCACGACGTTGAACTCGTTCAGGTCAGCCCTGGCACCATTGCCGGCGCGATCGCCGAGTTGCAGAACCAATTCCCCGGCATTGCCGATCGACTCATTGACGAAAAGGGCGAGGTTCGCCGCTTCGTCAATGTGTACGTCAATGAAGAGGACATCCGCTTCCTCGACAATCAGGCTACCGTCATCAAAGACGGCGACGAGATCAGCATCATTCCGGCTATCGCCGGAGGTTGATTCTCTTCAGCAGTTTCACTGTTTCCATCGGCACCATGCCCACCAAAACCTCCAAACCGGCCAAGGCAACGGCCACCGGAAAGAGCGCCCCCAAGGCCTCTAAAGCGACCAAGAACCTCCGGAAACAGGCCGATTCGGCCCATACCTCCGCGCGGTTTTGGCTGACTTATCCGCCTCAGCGCATCAAGGCGCCGGTGATTTGGAAGCTGGGCCACCAGTTCAAGTTGGTGACCAGCATCCGACAGGCAAGCGTGACGGATGTCGTGGGCATCGTCTGCCTGGAGGTCGAAGGGTCCGCGTCGGAGATCACCGCCGGAGTCCAGTGGCTCAAGAAGCAAGGTGTCCGCGTCGAACCGGTGGAGCTGAGTGCGGTGGAGTCCTGAAATCCGCCGAGGTGCCCATCCGCCGAGCCGTTTGAATCAAGGCTCGAGACCGTTGAGCCGAATTCTTTCCCGGAATTGATCCGTAAGCGGTTCGGTTTCAGCAGTCCGTTTGCAACAGGCCGAGGCCCTTCCGGGTTCATCGGCCTGTTTTCTTTTCTCCCCGCTTGGCCTCCACGCGTTCGTAGTTCAGCGGGCCCACCCAACGGGTATTGAAATGCTGGTGCAGTGCGTCGCTGGCGAAGGCGGGGCGGGGCTCTTGACCGTGACGGGCGTCGTCCATGCCGTGCCAGGGTAGGGGTTCGATGCGGTCGCCGGCCGCGACGTGGTAGTCGGCGTCCTTGTTCCATCCGACGGTCCAGAGGAAGAAGCGCCGCTGGTGCCCGGACGGAATCTTCGGCAGGGCGTCTGCGGCGAAAGACAGGGTCAGTTCGTCGCCGGCGGCCACCGTGACCACGCCATTGTCTTCCGCCGCAAGGAGCGGATCCACCGCGCCATACCGGGTAGCCCAACCGCTGGGGGTGATTCGCCACGGCGGACGCTGGCGGACGTTCTCGTGCAGCGGTGTCAACGGGTCGGAAGGTCCCATGGCGGCGAACTCCCCATAGCCATGCCAATGGAGGTCGGTCGAGGTGGGGCGCAGTGTGCCCACTTCGGCCGGCCTGTTGTTCTGGAACAGGGCGATGCGGTCCCAATGCAGCTCGAAGGCGTAGGTCATCCGCAGCCGTTGGGTGCCCGCAGGCAAGTGACCTCCCAAGGGCACGAGGATGGTTTTGGTGCGTCCGGCGGGGACGCCCACGACCACGTTCTGAAGGGGTTGCCATTGGCCTGGGGCGGTCTCCGCTTCGAGTTGAGGGAAGGGGAAGGGCAACTCCGGATCATGACTGCCCGCGATGTTGGCCATGCCGCCGCCAAATCGCAGCCAACCGCTCAGGGCCAAGGTCAACTCCGGTGAGCCTGCCAAGGGGCCGAAATCCAGCAGCACCGAGGTGCTTTCGGCCAGTCCACGCAGTTGAGGGGCGCGCAGGCGCGGCGAGAATCGTTGGCCGTCTTCCCGATCCAGTGTGGCGGTGAGGTCGGTGCCGTCGCCTGCTTGGGCGGCGCGGAGGGGGATGCGGCCCGAAAGGATCCGCAATTCGTGCCGTGGGAAGGGTTGTCGGGGCACCAGCTTGCTGGTCGAGTGGGCTTCGGCGTTCGACTCGATGTCCACCCAACCGAGCTTGGCTTCGTCGAGGTAGAGGATTTCGCGCAGTTCCTCGGTGAGTTGTACGGTGTAGCGACCGTCCTTGGGAACGAACTCCGTCGTACCTCCCAAAGCCACCCATTCCCTCGGGTCCGCCACGATGTTATGGCCGGGGCGCGAGGGCAGCCCGACGGGCGCGGAGCTGAGGATGTCGGTCAGGAAGCGGAAACGGGTGCCATCCCAAGCGTAGAGGTAAGGGCAGGAGCCGGTGGGGTTCTTGGGTTCGATGAGGTCGACCACCTGTTTCGGATGCGCACTCACTCCGAACAAGGGTTGTGTGTCGGCCCAGCGGGCGATGACCGTCTCGATGTCCTTGTGGCGGCCCACGCCGATCTCCACGGGCTTGCGCTGGACGCTGCGCAGGGCCCGCCAATTGCCGGCGTTGAGTTCGATGCGCAGGCCGATGCCGCTGAAATTGGAGCGGTTGCCAATGGGGCGAAACTTCACCAGCCCGTTGGCGTTGGCTCCTTCGTTGCGGAAGAATCGGATGCCCGCTCCCTTGCTTTCGACGAGGCAGTCGATGTCGCCGTCCTGATCGAAGTCGGCGAAGGCCGCATGGTTCACCACCGACGAGGCCAGCGGTTTCAGACCCAGCGCTTCGGTCATCTCGTGGAAGCCCCGTCGGCCACGGTTGCGCCAGACACGGAGTCCGTCGGTGCCCCAACTCACCAAGTCCAACCAACCGTCGTTGTCGTAGTCGAGGGCGCGGAGGGTTTGGATGCCATTTTTCTTGGCTGGAATGCGCACGGGTTCCTTGAGGCCGCCGAAATACAAGGCCACCGCCGCATCGGTCACCAGGGCGACATCGGCGCGGAGATCATTGTTGAAATCACCGACCGCCAGGCATCGGGCCACCGGCCAGTCCATGGGCTGGGCTCCGGCCGCCAGACCGTCGCGCCGTTGGTTCGTGAGGATCCAGGGACGCTCACCTTTGCGCGTGAGCAGCACATCCGGGAGGTCGTCGTTGTTCCAGTCTTCAAGGGTCACCGAGGTCACGCCCGTGACGTCAAATCCATCTCGGGGAGCCGCCTTGCGCTCTCTGAAGATCGCCGTGCCGAAATTGGTGAAGGCGCGCAACCGGCCCTCTGGGGTGACCGCCAGCAAGGCGAGTTTACCCGTCACGTCGATGTCCCCGAGGGTGGCTCCCGTTGCCTTCACGGCCCGGATACCACCGAGCGCTGAGCCATCTGTCATGAATCCGTTGGTGGCGAACTTGAGCAGTTGCGAGCCTTCGCTACCCACGATGATCGCGTCGTCGTAGCGGTCATTGTTCAAGTCACCCACGACGATTTCCTGAACTGTGCCGACCGCTGAGGCCAAGGGCTCGGACCTCGCAGCGAAGGTTGCGTTGGAGTTCCACAGCAGGCGGAGCGATCCCTTGTCGTCGCTGAGCAGGACATCGTTCCAGCCGCGACGGTTCAGGTCGAACAAGCCGAACGGTCCCCGCAATTGTCCCGCCTCGGGCCCCAGGGCGCGCGCGGTGTCTTCTACAAACCGGACGGAGACTGGGTCGGATTCAGGCTGTTCGAGGGCGAATGGAGCGAGGATCTCGGTGTACTTGCACTTCTCAAAGAGAGTCGGGTTGTCGGCCGCCTGTGATTTGCCCGCGTTGACCCGCTGGTGTTCGGCCAGTTCAGCCGCCGCTTGTTCCCGTGCTCCTTGTCGCAAGTAGGCTTGGCTGAGTTGGTAATGGGCCGAGGGGTGATCCTTGTCGAATTCAATGACCTCCACGAACTGTTCGGCGGCGTCGGGAAAGCGCCCCCAACCCGCATAGGCCAGGCCGAGTTGAAAGCTGACAGTGTTGAGGGTGCGGTCGGCTTGCTTGGCTTCGGTCAGTGATTGGACGGCATTGGAAAACGCCCCGAGTCGCAGGTGGGCACAACCGGCCAGATAATGAGCGGCCCCCCGGCCAGGTTCGACTTGCAGTGCCTCACGGGCATGAACCAGCGCTTGAGAAGGCTGGCTGGCCAGGAGGTAGGCGTTGGCCAGATTGAGATGCACATCCGGGTTGGCCGGATTCATCAACAAGGCCGCCTGAAACGCCTCGATCGCCCTCCGAGCATCGCCGGCCGCATGGTAGCCGCGGCCGGCATTCATGTGGGTGGCGAACTGGGAATCGTCGTTCGAGGATCGCTGGAACCACCAGGCCGTCGCGGCGATCCCGAGAATGAAGACGAAAATGCCCACCACCAGCGCGGGTGCGGCCGTGGATTTCTTCGGAAGGCTCATGCGGTTGTCGGGAACCTACTGGTAATTGAGAAAAAACAACACACGGACTCGGGCTTCATCCCTCGAATGCTGGGATTTGCCCTCATCGAGCGGTTTTGGATCGCTGTCAGATCAGGATCCGTCCCTCGAAGACGAAGGAGGCAGGTCCGCCCAGTCGGACATCGCTGAACCCTCCCTGGCCGTCGGATTGGAAGGAAACGCTCAACTCATCCCCACTTTGCACCTGGATGCGGATGGGTGAAGTGAAGCCGTGCAATCGGGAGGCGACCAGAGCGCTGGCCGTCACACCCGTGCCACAGGCCAGGGTTTCTCCTTCGACGCCCCTCTCGTAGGTCCGCACGCGCAGTTGGTTGGGACCTTGGACTTGCGCGAAATTCACGTTCGTTCCCCGCGGTTTAAAATGGTCGTGCCAGCGCAGTTCCGAACCCAAGTGCTGCACCATGGCCTTGTCGGCGTCTTCCACGAAAACCACGGCATGCGGCACGCCCGTGTTGATGGAACTCACCTCCAAGATCCCGGCTTGCGTCGTGACCTTTTCCGACAAGCGGAAGTCGTGCGGAGCCGTGAGGTTGATGGTCACCCGCTCTCCCTGGAACTCGGCGGTGATCACACCGGCGGCGGTCTCGAAGGTGACCGTGGGCTTGGTCCAACCCGTGGTGCGTTGGATGTACCGCGCGAAGCAGCGGGCGCCGTTGCCGCACATGGCGGCATCCGATCCGTCGGAGTTGTAGAAGCGCCAGGCCCAGTCGGCCTTGCCGGTGAGGCTGGGCACCAGGAGCATCAGACCGTCGGCCCCGATGCCGAACTGCCGGTGGCACAATTTGGCCACCTGCTCCGGAGTCAGCACGATGCGGGCATTGCGGTTGTCGAGCAGGATGAAGTCGTTGCCGGCCCCGCTCATCTTGAGGAACTCCAGAGTCATGTCGGAGGTGGATCATAGGCCGATGTCCTGCCGCGACAAGAGTTGGAGAAGGTCGGGAATCCGGACAGCGTGGAGGCACCCAGGACTTGGATCGCCGACCTGGATCGCCGAGGGCTTGAACTTCGCCCAGTCGCGCGCAGGCTTTCGGCATGCGAATCATCCGATCGCCCAAGGCCATGCAGCGTCAGGCGCTGCAATGGCGGAGCCAAGGCCTCCGAGTCGGTTTTGTGCCGACCATGGGTTATCTGCATGCTGGTCACCTGAGCCTGGTACATGAGGCGCGGCGGCGGGTCGGGCCGGACGGGTTGGTGGTAGTGAGCATCTATGTGAACCCGACCCAGTTTGCACCGACGGAAGATTTGGCCAAGTACCCCAGAGATTTCGCCCGGGATTCCAAGTTGTGCCGCGAG
>CAMATE010000049.1 GCA_945861075.1 Akkermansia muciniphila | reverse complement strand
CACCGCCCTGATACAAGGTCACCACATCGGAACGGAAACCCGTGGCGTCGAGGGATTCCTTTTCGATGGCCGCCATGACGCGACGGCGAGCCTTCATGGCCTCGTCCGGCGCCAGGCCGGCGGTCACTGCGGCATTCACCCGCTCGGTCACATCCAGGATGGATTGCAGCACGTTCAACTCGAGGTCGACGCAAGGAATCTCCTCCGCCTGGGATCGAGCATAGAACCCGTCGCGCAAGTAGTTCTTCTGGGCGCTGGACACCTTCTGGAGGGCGTCGGCCCCGACGTGGTGGTTCGACAACACCAATCCGTCCTCGCTGACAAAGGAGCCTGAACCCCCGGAATTAAACCGAACCGACGACTTCTGCAGGTGTTCCAACCAGGCATCGGTGAGATCAAAGCCGTACTTGGCTCGTACTTGCTCACGAGGAGCGTCGTTGTAGAGCCACATTCCTTCATCGGAACGAAGGGCTCCGGCTCCGCAGAACACCGCCAGCGAGGCGGCGAGAAACGTCTTGCGCGACATGGGCTCAAAAGCCCCCGACAACCACCGTCCGTCAAGGCATGATTTTCAACGCTTCCCGAATGCTGGGCCGCGGCTCCTTCTCTCAGCGATTCCATGTGATGCATAAATCGGAGAGCATCGCCCCGAAGTCATCGTCCCAATTGACAAAACTCCCGGAATTGCCGTAGTACGCCCCTCGCAGCCGAAGCCTGATCGGTGTCCAATCGAACAGGCGCGGGGGACCCAAAGCCGGAACGTTTCCATCGAATCCGGCACGGGGCGCAGGGTTGAGCATTCAACCCGGGGCACTTCCAGGCCCTAGTCCGACAGCTAACCTCGCAGGCATTTGGAAGGGTATCCGGTGGTACGCAGTTCGGCGGAGTCGATCTTGCGACAACGGTGACCCTCGGTCGCTGGTCTGTTGCAAACATCATGAAATCATCCTTCCCGCCGAAATGGGAGCGGTCTCAACCCAGGGGTTGTTCGATGGACGCTCATCGTCCTGAAAGGCCCAAGACCTCCCAAACGCTCACCCACCGGAATCCCTTGATATGAACCATAAAGCACCTGCCACCGGCAAACGCCTTGCCGGTCTTTCGTTGGCCGCCTTGGGCATCGTCTACGGAGACATCGGCACCAGTCCGATCTACGCCTTCAAGGAATGCTTCGCGCCCGGTCATGGAGCGCCCGTCAGCACCGCCAATGTGCTCGGGGTGGTTTCACTCATCCTATGGTCACTCATCATGATCGTGACCGTGAAGTATCTGATCTACGTCCTCCGGGCGGACAACAAGGGCGAAGGAGGAATTCTAGCCTTGTTGTCCCTGGCCTTTCCGGAGGCGAAATCCGGTCACCGAAGTCGCTTGGCCAAAAGCTTTGCCGCCATCGGTATCGCCGGGGCCTGCCTGCTTTACGGCGATGGCATCATCACCCCTGCCATCTCGGTCCTAGGTGCCGTAGAAGGATTGAAAGTGGCCGCGCAGGGATTGGACCGATTCATTCTGCCTATTTCAGTGGGCATCATCTTGCTGCTGTTCGCAGCCCAACGGGCCGGAACTGCGAAGGTGGGGCGAATCTTCGGTCCAATCACACTCGTATGGTTCGTGGTCATTGCCCTCCTTGGAATCCGGGGCATCGGGATGGCTCCGGAAATCCTGAAATCCTTCAACCCCACGCACGGTCTGTCGTTCCTTGCCGGACATGGAAAAATCGGTTTGGTCGTCTTGGGTTCCGTGGTGTTGGCGGTGACCGGAGGCGAAGCTTTGTACGCGGACATGGGACATTTCGGTCCACGACCCATCCGAGTCGCGTGGTTTGCCGCCGTGTTGCCGGCGCTGGTCCTCAATTACCTCGGTCAGGGAGCCTTGCTCATCGCCCAACCCGAGATCGCTTCCACCCAGTCTTTCAACCCCTTCTACCAACTCTGTCCCCAATGGGCACTCTACCCGCTGGTGATCCTCGCGACCGCCGCCGCCATCATCGCTTCACAGGCTCTGATCTCGGGCGCCTACTCGTTGACGATGCATGCCATTCAACTCGGATACATGCCACGACTGCTCATCGAGCACACCTCACAACATGAGCGCGGGCAAATCTACATGCCGCAGGTCAATTTCGCGCTCATGGTTGCCTGTCTGGGGTTGATCCTCGGTTTCAAGAACTCGGACAACCTGGCCGGAGCCTACGGTGTCGCCGTCACTTTCACCATGGTGACCACCACCCTGCTTTTCTTTTTTGCCAGTCAGCGGGTTTTTGGCTGGTCCCGTCTCCATGCGACCCTCGTTGCCGGTGGCATGCTTTTGGTTGAAGCCCCCTTGGCTGCGGCAAACCTCTTGAAGATTCCCCACGGAGGATGGTTCCCACTCCTGATCGCCGGAACCATGTTCTTCATCATGTCGACTTGGAAGACCGGCCGACGCCTGGTTTGGGAACGCCTCCGGGTCAGCGCCATGCCGGCCGTCAAGTTCATCGCAGACATCGCCAAGAAGGATCCCCTGCGGGTGGCGGGCACCGCGGTCTACATGGCCAGCAATCCGAACACGACCCCCATGGCTTTGCTGCACAACCTCAAGCACAACAAGGTCCTCCACAAGCGGATCATCTTCTTCACCATTTGCGTCGAGGAAAGCCCCGTGGTGGATGCATCAGAACGTCTGGAAGTGGAGCGGATGGATGCGGGCTTCTGGCGCGTCCAGGCCCATTACGGTTTCATGGAATCCCCCAACATCCAGGGCATTCTCAAGCTCTGTTCAGAATACGATCTGGAGTTCCGGGAGATGGAAACCACCTTCTTCCTCAGTCGCGAAACGGTGATCCCGAAGGCGGACAATGGCGGTATGAACATCTGGCAGGAGCGAGTATTCGCCATCATGGTGCGCAACGCCTTGAGCGCCACCGCCTACTTCCGCTTGCCTGCCAATCGGGTGGTGGAACTGGGAATGCAGGTCGAGATCTGACCCTTCCCGAAGAAATCCCTTCCCAAAGAAACAGCCGCCCCGTGCGAGCCTCTATGCCCCTTCACCGGGGCATAGGCTCTCACGAGGATTGATCAGAACTGGCTCAACTTCTCCAGTTCCTTCACTCGCGCGAGGATCTGGGCTTTGGTCGTCCGGGTGGTGACATTCAACCCGAATCCTTCGCAGCAGAACGAGGCCACCACACTGCCGTGCAAGATGGCGCGTCGGAGATTCGTCTCGATGGATCCCGATTTCTGGGCCGCCAGATAACCAATCAACCCACCCACGAAAGAATCACCCGCACCCGTGGGATCCACTACCTTGCGCAGCGGATAGGCCGGCGCAATGAAGAGACCTTTCGGGCCTGAAAGAATGGAACCGTGCTCCCCCTTCTTGATGATGACGTACTTCGGCCCCATCCGGTGGATTTTGGTGAGGGCGCTGACGACGTTGTCATCGGAGACCAACTGACGGGCCTCGCTGTCGTTGAGCACCAAGCAGTCGACGCGCTTGAGCAACTTCAGCACATCCGGCAAGGCAATGTTCAGCCACAGGTCCATCGTGTCGGCGATGATGAACTTGGCCTTGGACACCTGATCGAGCACCCGGTGCTGCACGGAGGGGGAAATATTGGCTAGAAGGACGTACGGAGTGGATTCGTAGGCCGCCGGAAGCGCCGGTTGCCAATGTTCGATGACACCGAGAACGGTCTCCACCGTCCGCCGGTTGTTCATGTTCACTTCGTATTCACCCGACCAGTGGAAGGTGCGACCGTCCTTCACGCGATCGAGACCCTTGAGGCAAACACCGTGCTTCTCGAAGAGGCGGACGTACTTGGTGGGGAAATCACCCCCCACAACACCCATCAACTGAGTCTTGGCGAAGAAACTGGCCGCCACGGCCGCATGACTGGCCGAACCGCCCAATAGACGGGGATTTTCAGACTTGGGAGTCTTGATGGAGTCCAACGCGGTGGTACCGACAACGAGAACGCTCATGAGTGTGCCGTCACCCTATCGCCAGCCCATGCATTGGATCAAGGGCATGGCTCAACGAAGATGGAACTCCTGCGCACTGCGTCCGACAACCGCTGGAACCGTCGCACCGAGTCAGCAGCCTGAACTACCGGATATAATCCATCAGCGACATGTTGAGGATCTTGCCGCCGGTCTGAAGAGCTGCCTGGTAGGACATCTGGGTCTCGTTCAAGCGAACCAGAGCCTTGGCCAAGTCGACATCCGTCTCGCCGGCGATTTGACCCTCCAGCGACTGCAATCGATCGGTCACGGTCGCACCCGCCGCTTCCAGACGCCCTTGGGAGACCCCGTTGGCGGCAATGTGGCGCAGGAGATTGTCGGCATCGGCTTGCAAGCCCACCGCCGTGGTGGAGGTCACTTCGGCGCCCTTGCCGGCCAGCAACTGGTTCTGGAAGGCGATCAGATGCCCAAAGAGATCGGCACCCGAACGCGGGTCTTCAATCAACCCGGCCGGACCCGAACCCGTCGGATTTGAACCCACCACGCTCGCGGTGAATTCCTGGCCTTCGGCGATGTCGAGGGACGGGACGTCTTGGTTGCCATTGTAGGTCACCGATTCCACGCGCCCATCGGTGCCGAGGGTCATGGTGTAGGCGGGTTGGCCATTGCGGGTACCCGCCATCACGGCATCCCCGCGGAGGGTGCTGTTGGAGGACGAGACCGCCTGCTGAATCAACTGAGTCACTTCAGCAGCGTAAGCCTTCAGATCATCGGCCGACCGGATGCTGTTGGACTTCACGGCCAATTCACTGGCGCGTGTGGCGATTTTGGAAAGCGACCGCATCACCGTGTTGGTGGTGGTGGCCGTTTCCTTGAGGCGGGCGATGTTGCGACCGAACTGACCCACCCGACCGCGTTCGCCATCCAGGTCGAGGGCACGCCGCACGGCGGACGGATCGTCTTCCGGGAGCGTCACCCGCTGGCCGGTGGCAATTTGCGCCTGATACTTGGCCTGACGCGCGGTGATGTTGCCCAAATTGGACACCAACCGATCGGCATACGTTCCTGAAGTCACTCGCATCATGTCATTTGCCTTTCACTCAAGGTTCTCAGCGTTTGAGGCTGAGGGTCGTATCCATCAATTCATCGATGGTATTGATCAGCTTGGCGCTGGCCTGATAGCCGCGCTGAAAGCGGGTCAGGTCCGCCATTTCCTCATCGACGGAAACACCACTCACCGAATCCCGTTGGCCCTTCAGCAAGTCGGCAATGACCTTCTGGTCTGCCAGTTGTTGGTTCACTGAAGAGAGGCTTTCTCCCAAGCGCCCAACGATGCTGTTGTATCCATTGCCCAAGGTCTGGCCTCCGAGCGCGTCGATGGGTTTGTTGCCCAACTGCGAAAGCGTCTGAGCAACACGATTGTCGCCCCGCGCAAAAGC
The DNA here is from genome assembly GCA_945861075.1 of Akkermansia muciniphila. Lineage (GTDB taxonomy): Bacteria > Verrucomicrobiota > Verrucomicrobiia > Limisphaerales > UBA9464 > SXXZ01. Next base: position 11,202 of record CAMATE010000049.1, on the reverse strand, counting down.
GCTGCCGGAAGCCTGGAGCAAGGAGGGATCTTGCAAGAGCGCCTGATTGACGCGGATGTCGGCTGCCGAGGAACCCAGGAAAAAATCCGCGCCGGTCGTGCCGTTGAGACCAAAACCGTCCTTGTGGGCCGCATTGACCTCGTTGATCAAGTTCTTGGCGAGGTCGTTGATTCCGCTCCGCAAGTCTTTCAAGGCGCCGTCCCGCGCATCGATGGTTCCGTGGACACGGCCCGAGGTGATAACCAGGGCGTCGGTGGTGCCCGAGGCTCGGATCATCCGCTGGCCGTCGACATCGGTGAAGGTCTCGAGGGTTTTATCCCGCACGTCACCGCTCACCAGAGAAACCCCACCGACGACGATCCCAAGAGATCCATCGGCCGATTCGACGGCATCAAACCCGACGACTTCCGAGAGCGATTCGAGTTTGGCCTGCCGCTGGTCCCGCAGGTCGTTGGCGGCACCTCCGGTGGAGGATTCAGTCCGCGAAATTTGTCCGTTCAAGCGGGCAATATCGCTCAGGAGCGCATTGGCCGACTTGAGGTCGGTGTCGAGGGACTCATCCAACTGACCACTCAGTTTGGTCAATCGGCTGTCGAGCGCCGGGAACTGCGCCGCCAGGGCGGAAGCCCGTCGGAGGGTGATTTCCCGCTCCGGCATGGAAGCCGGTTGGGCCGCCAAGGAGGAGAACGCATTGAAGAAGTCGGTCAGGCCGGCCGCCAATTGTTGACCGCCGCCGACCCCGTCGGCAGCCGAGGTGCCACCCGCGCCGGTGTTGCCACGATCAATGCTCTGACCCAGAAGCGATTGTGCCAACTTCAGAGCACGTTGCTGGGCATCCAAAGACCCGCTCACACCGCCCTCGGAGACCACTTGTCCGTCGAGGATTTTGTCGCGGATTTGGCGAATGGCCACTGCCTCGGCTCCAGAACCCACCGGATCGGAGAGTCCGTCGTTGGAGGCGGTCGACTGGATGGAAACCCGTTGCCGGGCGTAGGCCGAGTTGTTGACGTTGGCCAAATTGTGCCCGGCCACCTCGACGCCCTGCCGATGGGCGGCCAGAGAGCGGGTTCCCATTCGCAATGTTCCAATCAGGCCAAGCATACAATTCGATCGGGTTGGATTCAGCCCACTGCTTCGTACATGCGGCGCGCATTGGAGCGACCGCCTAGCAGGGAACCTTCACCGGAGTAGGTGCTACCTCCCTTGGCAGCAAACAAGCCGCCCATGAGCCGTTGCATGAGGTCCACGGTCCGCGAGAGCAGCAGGTGATTCTGTCGCGAGCGGGCCCGGACGCGGGTCAGCAACTCGTTGTTTTCTTCGACCAGCGCCTGAATCAACGGGCGGTAATCTTCAGGCATCAACGGGATCAGATATTCGAACGACGAATCAGCCGGGGCTCCGAAAGCGCGCGCCACGGCGGCCCGGCACAATTCGCGTTCATGACGGGCCTCCTCGATGAGGGCGGCCTGACTTTCAATGGCAGTTGAGCCATCGAGCACGCCTTCGGCATCCCGCCGAAAGACGGTTTCCTGCTGCTGGTCCAAACGGGCCAACAGTTCACCATATTGCTGCAGCTCCATCCGCAGCGATTCGATTAGATCATGGATGGATGGATTCACGGGAGATAATGGGCGCCTGAAGAGGCGACTTCTGGGGTTAAAGCGGTCACTGGGGAAGATTGACGGATTTGAAGTTCAAGACTGCGGGCTACACCGAAAGTTCCGGACTTGCTGATCTGGTCGGCCCATCGCTCGACCATCATGTCCTGATAAACACCGCGGGAAGACGAGGCCTTGATGGATCCGCCACCAATGACGGGTTTCTGGGCCTCATTGAGCAGGTGCCGAACAAAGACGGCTTCGAACTGCTGGGTCATGTCGCGGGTTTTGTCGGCTGACGATGGGGCTGGAGATCCGGCTGGGGATCCGAATCCCGTCAGGCTGGTCGCCGCTGACAACGAAGAGTTGATTCCAATGGGATTCATGGTTCAGCGAAGGATCAATTCGGCCTGGAGTGCTCCGGCCTGCTTCATGGATCCGAAGATGGCCATCATGTCGCGCGGCGTGACCCCGATGGCATTGAGGCCTGCGGCCACCTTTTCCACGGTGGGCATGTCTTGCAGGGTCATCAGTGTTCCCTTGCGTTCATTGACGTTGGCATCAGCCCGCTGGGTGACAGCCGTGTCACCGGTCTGACTCATCGCATTGGGCTGTGAGACATCGAAGCTGTTGGCGATGGTGATGGTCAGGTCACCGTGGGAGACCGCGCAGCCGGAGATCTTCACCTTGGAAGTGGCCACGATGGTTCCGGTGCGCTCATTGATGACGATGCGGGCGATGGTGTCGGGTGAGACCTCGATGTCTTCCAGTCGAGCCACGAAATCCACGGAAGCCTGTTCCACTCCCTCGGGCATACGAACCTTTACGGAGGTCGGGTCGATGGCGCGGGCCGAATTCGTGAAGCGCTCATTGATCGCCATGGCCAATCGGGCTGCAGAGGTGAAGTCGGGTTCGCGCAGCAGGAGTTCGATTTCCTGATTTTCAACGATGCGGGTCGGAATCTCCCGTTCCACCAAGCCGCCACCCGTGATGGTCGCTACGGTGGGGTGATTCTTTTGGACACTGGAGGAAGCGTTGCCGCCGACGAATCCGCCGACAGCCAGAGCGCCTTGGGCCACGGCATAGATTTGACCGTCTGCCGCATAAAGCGGGGTTTGCACCAGGACGCCGCCTTGCAAGCTCCGGGCATCACCCATGGCCGAGACCGTGACATCCAGGCGCTGTCCATTCTTGGAGAAGGCCTTGATATCGGCCGTCACCATCACCACGGCCACATTCTTGGCAATGAGGGTCTGGGCGGGGACTTGCACACCGAACCGTTGAAGCAAGTTGGCGAAGCTTCGAAGGGTGTAGATCGGGTTCTTGTCGCCGTCGCCATTCAAACCCACGACGATTCCATAACCCACCAACTGGTTGTCGCGGGCTCCAGCCAACATGACCAGATCCTTGACCCGGGTTCCCAGAGCCAGCGCCTGCGATCCGCAGAGAATCCCGAGGAGCAGGCATACTCCGGACAATCGGCGCAACACAGTCATGCAGGATGAAATGAGTGATGTGACCATGTTCAGAAGGGAGTGACCTTGTCGAAGGCGCGGGTGAACCAACCACGACGTTGGCTGTCGGTGACGGAGCCCTTGGTGACAAACTTGATGCTGGCGTCGGCGACGTTGTAGCTGAGGACGGAATTGTCGGGTTGAATGTCTTCCTGCCGGACCACTCCGCGGAGCACCGCTTCCTGTTCCTCACCGCCGACCAGTGTCATGCGGCGTCCTTCGAGAATCATGTGCCCATTGGGGAGCACCTCGGTCACGCGGACGGCAATGCGGGCGGTGATACGCTCGGAATTGTTGATGGTGCCGCCACCCTCGAAGCTCTTGTCCGACTTCATATCCATGGATGGATACTTGCCACCACGGGTCAGGAAACCGCCCTGGCTCGGTCCGAAGAGGAAACTCGAGATGCTGGCGCTGATGCTCGTCTTCTTCGCAGTCTTGGTGTTGTTCTGCTTGGCCGACTCGTTGTTCTCCTCCACCACGATGGTGAGGATGTCACCCACGTGTCGGGCACGGTTGTCGGCCAGCAGCAATCGGGCTGAGGATTCGCTCCAAAGGGAACCGTTGGCCGCAAGCCCCTGAATGGAAAACAGCGACGAAAACACAACGGGCATCCACGCAGCCTGAGCCCAGGCCTTCAGGAACCGATATTGGGGAAACTCTTTCATGGGGGTCAGGTCTTTCTGGAATGGGTTCATAGGGGGATCAGTACGGTATCCTCACCTTGCACCACACCGCGAAACTCCCGCTTCGACTGAGGATTGCGGACTCGGATGCTTTGTCCGGGGTAGCCGTCTTCCATCGCCTCCACCTTGGTGGTGATCTCCAGCGATCCCGTCTGGACGCGGGCATCGACACGATGACCCCGAAAAACAACGGTCTTGAGGCGAAGACTCCGATCGGAGAGGGCTTGGCCCGGAGCCAGGCTTTCGGCCAACTCATAATCTTGGATCGCGGCGGGCAACGCCTTGAGAGTGCCCCTCGAGGCGAGGACGTCCCTGCGTTCGAGCATGGTCTCCGCTTCAGCCAGAGGCATACCGCGGCGGAGGGCCGAGGCGGCCACCGGCACCTCGCACCAGTGACGCACCTGAATGGGCTGGAACCAAGAACCCACAGGCTCACGGGCCACCAAAACCTCAACCTTCAGAGAAACCAGCGTTTGCAGTCCGGCGGAGGGCAGATCCAGAAGGCGAATCTCCAGTGCTTCATCCGGAATCGAAACGCTGCGCCAGGGCCGAGAAAAACGAACCTCGATCTCACCGCCGTTGCGGGCATACCGGCGCTGCAACTCTTGGGTGATCCGGTCGTGCACTTCCGTTTCGGCCAGTTCCCGCATCGCCCGGGAAACCCGAGCTGATTCAGGACCCGTCCAACGGAACGTCGACAAATCCACGCCGGCCAATCGGAGCGTCTCGACCACCGAGGTCCGGGAAAGTTGAGACCAAGCACCGACCGCCGGAGCCGAAGCCACGCGGATGCGGGGCAGCGCCGGGACACCCTGAATGAGATCGGTGGAGAACACCCCTTCGGACCGTACCAACACGCCGCTGGCGAAGGTGGCCGCCGCCGGTTCCGCAACCAGCGGAGCGGAAGAAGCTGGAGATTGAGCAGCCAAGCTTATCACTCCGAAACTCATCACCGACAATTGGATTCCGAACAGGATGGAGAAGAAGGACTTCATCAGCGCTTGAGGTTGTTGGCTTGACCCATCATTTCGTCGGCTGCTTGAACGGCCTTCGAGTTCACTTCATAGGCGCGCTGGGCCACGATCATTCCGACCATTTCCTCGACGACCTTGACGTTGGACATTTCGAGATAGCTCTGGGCGATGCTGCCGAACCCGTTCTGCGCGGGATTGCCCTGCTCAGCCTGACCGGAGGCGGTGGTTTCACGGTACAAATTGCGCCCCAGGCTCTGAAGGCCCGCCGGGTTGATGAAACGCACCAAATTGATCTGGAAGGACTGGTCTCCCTGGGCACCGCGTGTGGTAACAGTGCCGCCAGGCGAAATTGAAATGTCGGTCGTGCCCGGCGGAACCGCCTGAAAGCCACCCACCAGCGGCAAACCATCGCTGGTCACCCAGTTGCCGGTGTTGCTTTGCTTGAGAGCACCATCCCGGGTGAAGGCTCGGCTGCCATCGGGCATCTGGACTTCGAGAAAGCCATCACCTTGGATGGCCAGGTCGAACTTGTTGCCGGTATTGGTCAATTCACCCGTGGTGAACACCTTGGCCGTGGCGACCAACTGGGAACCATGACCGATTTGAACGCCAGTGGGCGCCAAATTACCGGCACCTTGATCCGCGCCCGAGGGGCGCTGATTTTGGTACAGCAAGTCCTGAAACTCCGGCCGAGACTTCTTGAAACCAGTCGTGTTGACGTTGGCCAAGTTGTTGGAAATCACATCCAACTGGGTCTGCTGCGACTGCATTCCGGCAGCGGATGAATAGAGGGCTCGAATCATGTTGGTGTTCTTTCAGGCTTAGCTGCCGGTTCCTCCGAGGTCCGTGATGGCTCGGCCCATGCGGTCGTCCTGCATCTGGATGACCTTCTGGTTGGCTTCAAACATGCGCATGGCGTGAATCATGCCCACCATCTCAGCCACCGCAGAGGTGTTGGATCCTTCCACCCCGCCGCTGCGCAACGAGGCATCCGTGACATCCGTCTTTTGAAGCGTGGGATTGGTGGCCTTCCAAATACCGCCGCCCGATGCGGTGAGCTGCTCGGGAGCATTGAAGGAGACCACCCGAAGCTTGCCACGGGCGGTACCGCCTTTTGAAACAGTGCCATCGGCTGCGATGGCAACCGGTCCAGGAAGAGTGTTGTCCAATTGAAGGGCGCCGCCGTCCGAGAGCACCGGGAACCCCTGCGAGGTGACCAACTGGCCACCATTGCCGATGGAAAACTCACCGTTGCGGGTATAGCCCAATTCACCGTTGGGAAGCTGGACTTCAAAGAAACCATCTCCTTCGACCGCCACGTGAGTCGGAACCCCGGTGGCATGAAACTCTCCCTGCGAAAAAGCCGTGGAGGTCCGGACGCTGGGCAACTGGTAGCGCATTCCCTGCTCAATTTGACTACCGGTCTCCCCCGGGGCGACGAATCCAGAAGCGAGATTGGAGAAGGAAATTTCAGTGCGCTTGAACCCGGGCACCGTCGTGGCGGCCAGGTTCTCGGAAATAGCCTCCTGCCATCGGGCATTGCCCGTCATGGCTGCAGCAGCTTGATACATTCCGACATTCACACCATCCGGATAGCAACCGGAGTGCCATGAGTGTTTTAACCGCTATTTACGCGGTTTTCATCACCATCCACTGCTGGAACCGGATCTTTCAACCCGAGCACTCCCGGCAACCAAGACCCCCATCCGGACAACTTTGCCGCCTATCCCCAGAATCCAGCCCAGAGAGCCGAAGACCCCGAATCCAAACCACCCCTCCTCCATCCGGTCGTCCGAGGGCGTCTCAACGGAGACCAAACTCCGTGGCCACCTGCAGGAAGGCCTTGAGCAAGTCGTCCCATGCTTCGGGAGTGGTCTCCCAACCGGCACTGACTCGAACCATCCGATCACTGGCTTGGGCCGGATACCCCATGCTTGCCAAAACCGGCGACGGCACCTCTTTGCCGGACGAACAAGCACTGCCCGTTGAGACAGCAAACCCCAGCCGATCCAAACGAACCACCCACCGGCGACGGCAGTCTGCGGCGGGGGGCATGAGCACCGATACGGTATTCCAGAGGCGCGGCACACCGCGGCCCAACACCTCAGCCCCGGGAATGGCCGCCTCCAATTGTTCCATCCACCGGTCTCGGATACTGTGACGCGAAGTCAGGGCGTCCAAATCGGCCTGAAACAGGCGCTGGCGCTCTTCCAAGGCGGCTACCATGGCCAAGATACCGGCGACATTCTCGGTCCCGGCGCGTCGCCCTTCCTCTTGCGGTCCTCCCCACAGCAAGGGTTGGAAGGATTCCGGGACTTTAAGGAACCCCACCCCCACCGGTCCGCCGAACTTGTGGGCACAGGCGGACACGAAATCGCAAGATCCCAAGCCCGATGCCGGCAACTTTCCGACCCATTGCGAGGCATCACAGGCGAACGGAACCCCCGCCTCGCGGCACAATTCCAGCACCTGCTGCCAGGGCTGGATCACTCCCGTTTCGTTGTTGGCAGCCATGAGCACGACCGCGCCGACATCCCCGCGCCGCAGACGTTCACCCACCTGATCGGGTGAAACGACACCTTCGCGGGAAACGGGCAAATTCTCGCACCGATCGGCCAACCACTGTGCCGCCGGAATCCGGACCGACGGATGCTCCAACCCGGAAATGAGCACCGCACCCCGGGTTTTTCGGGCCAAATGCGCCACCCAAGCATTGTTGGCTTCGGTCGCGCCGGAGGTCCAAACCACTGAATGCGCCGGACATCCCAGCCACGTCGCTACCCGCTCCCGAGCCTCGGTGAGCGCTTGGTCCGAGCGGGCTCCCCAACGGTGAGGGCTGGAAGGATTGGCCGGGAAGCGCTCTGCGGCATCCAACCAAGCCCCCCGTGCGGCCGCCGAAAGGGGATAGGTCGCATTGTGGTCGAAGTACTGCACGGGCGGAGTGTGAAGCCATGGCGATTCAGGGCGAGGGCCGATTTTTACCCTACCCCTCGTCTCCGGTTCCCCTAGCCTACCGCCACGACCGTCCATGTCCGCGCCCACCACCATTCTCTACAAGCGAGCCACCTTCGTGACCCAGTTGCCGGTCGCTTACCGGTACGCTCCTTCGCACTGCTGGTTGGCTCAGACCTCGGAAGGCCTCTGGCGTGTGGGGTTCACCAAGTTTGCCCTCCGCATGCTTGGGGAATTGGTGGATGTGCAGTTCGACCGAGCTGAAGGCTGCGCCATCCAACCGGGTGACGTGCTCGGAACCATCGAGGGATTCAAGGCCGTCAGCGACTTGTTCTGCGTCGGCACCGGAACCTTCCGCGGTGGCAACCCCATCCTCCGGACCGATCTCGAAATCCTCGCCCGGGAGCACAACAATGCCGGTTGGCTCTACCAGTTCGAAGGCCAACCCGATTCCCGCTGTTTGGATGTCCACGGGTACCAAGGGTTGCTGGACGCCACGATCGACCGCATCTTGGCCAAGCAACAGGCTGAAGAAAACCCATGACCCCCGTGACTCAGAGCGCCCCCCAGCAGCCCTCCCCTCCGGCCACCGCCCGTTACTTCATGATCGGCGGCTTTCTCGGGGCCGGAAAGACCACGGCCGTGGCCGCACTGGCCCAGCGACTGGTCCAGCAAGGCTTGCGGATCGGACTGATCACCAATGATCAAGGCAGCGAACTGGTGGACACTGCCATGTTGAGGGCCCGCGGATTCGCCACCGAGGAGATCTCAGGTGGCTGTTTCTGCTGCCGATTCAATTCATTGGTCGATGCCGCTCAGAAACTGGATGACGCCACACGCCCCGACGCCTTTGTCGCCGAACCCGTGGGCAGCTGCACCGATCTGGTGGCCACGGTCACCTATCCGCTGCGCCGCATGTATGGCGATCGCTTCCAAATCGCCCCTCTGAGCGTTCTGGTGGATCCCGTCCGGGCTGAGCAAGTGCTGGGAATCGCACCGGCCCGGAAGTTCTCAGACAAGGTGCTCTACATCTGGAAGAAGCAGGCGGAAGAAGCTGACTTGCTGGTCATCACCAAGAGCGATCTCCTCGACGAAGCGCGGTTGGATCGATTGAAGTCCGCCCTGGCAGAAGCCTTCCCCGGCAAGGACATCCTGCCGGTTTCGGTACGAACGGGGGTCGGAGTGGATGCCTGGTTCGATCGGCTGCAAACCACTGTGCCACTGCTTCGCCCCGCCATGGCCGTGGACTACGACCTGTACGCTGAGGGAGAAGCTCTCCTGGGCTGGCTCAATGCCACCGTGGCCATTCAAGGGCCTTCGTTCGATGCCAACGCGTTGCTCAAGGCCTTGGCCGAAGACTTGCGAAGCCGACTGGGTGAAGCCGAGATTGCGCACCTGAAGATGACCTTCAATCCGGATGCCGGACTCGGAGACATCGCCGCCGTAAGCTTGGTGCGCAGCGATTTCGTCCCCGAGCTGAGCCTGACCCTCGATGGTCCTGCCGAGTCGGGGCAACTCATCCTCAACCTGCGGGTCGAAGCCGACCCATCCACGTTGCGGACTGCAGTGGAAGCCGCCATCGCGGCCTTGCCGCAGCGAATTCCCGGGCTCTCGGCACGACTCGACCATGCCGAACAGTTCCGCCCGGGTCGCCCGACGCCCACCCACCGCGACACCCACGCCGATCCCGTAGCCGCATGAGCCAGTCTCCCTCTGCTCCCCCGCCCGCCCTGCTTTACTGCCATTGCCAGTACGCTCAGGTCGTCTCGCCCGAGGTGAAGGCGGCGGTGCTGAAAAAACTCTGCGAAAGCAACCTGCCCTTCGAGGCCGTACCCGACCTCTGCGAATTGTCCGCCCGCCGCGATCCGTCCCTCAAGCGACTGGCGGCCGCCGGGCCGGTGAAGATCGCGGCCTGCTTCCCACGCGCCGTGAAGTGGCTCTTTGCCGCGGCCAACGCGCCGCTTCCGTTGGGAGCCACCGAGGTGCTCAACATGCGCAATCAATCCGCCGACGAGATACTGAGCTCCCTCTTTTCGGCCGAATTGCGCCCAAACCTGCCCGAAGGCAAAGTCACTGCCTCCGACGCCCCTGTGCCGGCCAATCCGACGCCAGCCAATACGACGCCGGCGGATGCCACGCCTTCTGTTTCCACGGACTCCGCTCCCACTCCCACCCAACCCTGATATGGCCCTCTCCGATCGCCCCCTCCGCGTCGTCTTGTACGAAGGTTCCGGCGCCGAGTCCGTCGATGCCGATTCCCGCTGGGCCGCCGTGAATGCGCTGCTGGAAAAGGGCTTCGCCGTCACGCGTGCCGGTGCCGACCGGCCGCTCGCGCCCGCCGACACCACGCCGCTCCTGGTGGTGGGCCGCTGGCAAAACGATGTCCCACCGGCCGGTGAGGCGACCGCGAAGGTCCGTTGGGGATCGCTCGACCCCGCCACCGTCGCCGATCAGGCCGAAGCCGCCCGGGCTGAATTCTCCGCACCGACTCCGGGCGCCTGGCGGCCGTGGTTTCCGGTCATCGACTACGACCGTTGCACCAACTGCATGCAGTGCCTGAGCTTCTGCCTCTTCGGTGTCTATGGCGTCGATGAGGGCAAGCGCATCCAGGTCCAGAACAACGACAACTGCAAAACCAACTGCCCGGCCTGTTCCCGGGTCTGCCCCGAGGCGGCGATCATGTTCCCGAAGTACAAGGCGGGACCGATCAATGGCGACGTGGTCAGCGATTCGGACCTCAACCGGGAGAAGATGAAGATCGATATCTCGGCCCTCCTGGGTGGCGATGTCTATTCACTCCTGCGCGACCGCAGCGAACGAGCCCGCAGCCGGTTCAGCAAGGAGCGCGATTCCGACAAGGCCTTGGCCGAGCGCCAAAAGTGCCTCACCAAGCTGGCCGCTCTGGCCGGAGACATCCCGCCCGAGGTGCTCATGAGTCTGCCGTCGCCCGACGAAATCGCCCGCAAGGCCGCCGAAGCCGCCGCCAAGGCCCAAGCCGCCCTGGCTTCCCAGAGTCCTCAGACCGCCCCCACCGCCTGATCCCATGCTGCCTTCCCTCGTTTACCGAACCCTCCGCAGCGCCGATTTCCGCTGCATCACCAAGTTCGCCTGGAATTTCGGCGTGAAGGGCCTGGTGTCGGTCGAGAAGTTCAAGAGCCGGATCAAACGCGGCGAGTATTTCCCACCGTTCCTCTACCTCTCCATCCTCAACACCTGCAACCTCCGCTGCCAGGGATGCTGGGTCGACGTGGCCGCCGAACGGACCGAAATCGACCTCGAAACGCTCAACCGCACGATTCGGGAAGCCAAGGCCCATGGAAACGCCTTCTTCGGCATCCTGGGCGGCGAACCCTTCATGCACCCGCAGTTGCTCGACCTCCTGGCCGAACATCCGGACTGCTACTTCCAGGTGTTCACCAACGGGCAATTCATCACCGAGAAGGTCGCCCAGCGCCTCAAGGAATTGGGCAACGCCACA
>CAMATE010000048.1 GCA_945861075.1 Akkermansia muciniphila | reverse complement strand
TGCTGCAATGATAATTTTATGGTGGCCATAAAGCGGTGGCCCGACCCGATCCCATCCCGAACTCGGCCGTCAAACACCGCATTGCCGATGGTAGTGCTTGTATAGCTTGCGCGAGAGTAGGTAGCCGCCAAACCTTTAAAAGCCGGACTCCAAAAGAGCCCGGCTTTTTGCGTTAATCGAATACATTTCGTTGCAACCTAGATGGAAGGCGAATCGCTCTCATTAAAATTGATTCGGCTTTAGATCCAAGGACTCCAGATCCTTCGGAAGCAGATGGAGTTACCGTTTGAATCTCGGGGAACTTTGGACCGATCCAGAGCTATTAGCGATCCAGAGATGCTGGAAGCGGATGCTTATTTCGCTATCGGTTTGGGTACGGTGAGGGGGCGACCGTAGGCGTCTACTTCGATGTCGACCGGAACTTGAATCACTCGCCCATCGGACGTGGTTTCTTGTCGCCACTGGCGGATCACCCGGCGGGTGTTATTGAACGGATACTTGGCTGCGGCCGCTGTACCTTCCGCCACTCCGACGACGGCCCCAACGGCATTGCCACCAACGGCACCCACCGTCGCACCCACTGCCTGGCCCACAGCGGGACCCGGTTGGCGAGCATCGGTGATTCCGGGTCGGTTGGGATCAGTGGCACAACCGATCAAAGCCGCCAAGACAGTGACCGTTGCCAGAGTTCTGACGGTGTAGAAAAGATTCATGCTGAGTGCCACTGCGAGAACATTAGGCGATTCCTGTTCGGACGCAATCGTCTCTCAAGGGACAGGCTCTTTCCAAGGGACAGGCTCTTTGAGGGACAGGCTACATTCTCAACATCGGCTAAGCTCCGAATAGGGACAGGCTGGGATCAGTGCTTTGGATTGTTGCCAAAGAGGGCTTGCCGTTGTGGCTTGGGACTTGGACTGTTTCAAAGGTAGTTGTGGTCGGCATGGCTGTTGGGGGCCGTTTTTAGTGCCCAGGACCGTTTTGAACTCGGAGTTGATGAAAATCTGTTCAAATCAACGGTGTTTGCTGGCGATAGATGATCGGACTTCAACTTTTTAGAGGCCCAATTGACACAAACGGATGGATTCAGATTCTAGACGATGAACTTCTCGATTCGAATTTTGATGTTGGCCGGTTGGTTGGCGACTGCTTTCAGTGCGCTCGCCCAGCGGGAGACCATTGCCGTGGCTCCAGTCAAGGTGAACTCGGCCGTAACTGCGAAGCTTGCCAACGCTAGGAAGTCTCTTTCCGGCGAACAGATGTCGCAGTCGTTGATGGAGCATTTCATCCATGGCATCCAGGCAACTCGGCGTTTTCAGGTGGTCGTCCGCAGCGATCTCAGGGAAATCCTGACGGATGATGACACTGCCCGTGGCTTGAGTCTGGAGAAGCAAAAGGCCCTGAATTTGGCGGAAACCAAGTATCTCACCGTGTTGACGGTCGATGATTATGAGGACCAAACCCAGCGCCTGGAGCAGAAGATCAGCAATACGACCCTGACGAAACGGACAATCCGGTTGTCGCTGATCACCAAGATTTACGAGGCTTCCTCAGGCAAGCTTTTGGAATCGACCTCCAAATCGATCAGTTCGACCGATGCCCAACAAACGCTGAATGAGGCCAGCAATGATGCCGAAGTCACCGATTCTCTGATCCGAACCGTGGTCAAAGAATCAGCCGATTGGGCAGCAACGCAGGTCGCGGATGTGATCTTTCCGGTCAAAGTGATCGCCAAAGCGGACAAGACCGTGACTGTCAACCGCGGTGAGGGGACAGGTGTGGCGGTGGATCAGGTTTGGCGCGTGTTCGCCGTTGGGAAGGAGTTGATTGATCCCGATACCCAGGAGGTGTTGGGCAAGGAGGAGGTCGAGGTCGGCAAGGTTCGGATCACGGATGTACTTCCGAAGTTGTCGAAAGCCACGGTTGTGGACGATCGCGGGATTGCCGTGGGTTCTGTTTTGAGGAAGTGATCGCAGGATCCATGGGCACGCATGTGGGCGCTTTGATCAAACCAACAAATATCAAGTCCATGGTCTTCCAATGCGCGAAGCGGATGGTTTGGATCGTTCTGGCCGCGGCGTTTTTACTCTCAGGTTGCCAGACCTATCAGGAAAAGACCTCCGAGACCAAGGGGCTATGGAGCGGTGGGCACGTTGATGCCGCTGCCTCAGACTTTTCACGCAAAGCGGAGAAAGCCTCGGGCGGTAAGGATGCTCTGGTGTATCGACTTGAGCAGGCTATGGCCCTGCGTGCAGCGGGGAAAATTTCCGAGAGTCAGACTGCTTTCCAGCAGGCGGACGACTTGATCAATCGCTTCGATGAGAAGGCCAAGACCAGCGTCTCGCGCGAGGCCGGCGCCCTCTTGTCGAATCAGGCGAACCTGCCTTACACCGGGCGCGACTATGACAAGGTACTCGTCAGCACTTACAAGGCATTGAATTTCCTGCAATTGGGTCAGCCGGAAATGGCACGACCGGAACTGTTCCGCGCCTACCAACGCCAGCAGGATGCCGTGGACAACAACCGCAAACGCATCGATCGCGATCAGAAGGAAATGGAGTCCGCAGCAGCGGAGAAGTCGGGTGAATATCAGAGTATACAGAAAGCCCAGTCGGATCCCTTGGTCAGTGGTGAGATGAAGAAGCGGTACGCGGCTCTGGACCAACTTAAGGCGTATGCCGACTACGCCAATCCGTTCCCGGTGTATCTGGATGGTCTTTATTTTCTGTCGCTGTCCACCGGTGGCAGCGACTTGGAGCGTGCCCGGAAGTCGTTCGAACGAGTCAAAGGCATGTCTGGCGCCAACAAGTACATCGACGCCGATTTGGCCTTGGCCGAGAAAACAGCCAATGGTTCTCCGATGCCGCCCCGGACGTTCGTGATCTTTGAGACTGGCAGTGCTCCGCACCGGGATCAGTTCCGAATCGACATCCCGCTATTCATCGTAGGCGCCAACCGCGTGCCGTATGTTGGGGTCGCTTTGCCCACGTTGGAGTTCAATCCCAACTACATCGCGCCACTGACTGTGTCTTCGGTCGCTGGAAGCGAATCGACCGTTCCATTGGCTAATATGGACAGCGTCATCGGCCAGGCTTTCCGCAATGAGCTGCCAGGCATTGTCACCAAGACTCTCATGTCCACCACAATCAAGGCCACGGCGGCGTACTTCGTGAATCAGGTCGCAGAGGAGCAGGGAGGCGCTGTGGCCGGTTTGGTGTCCATGCTGGCGACGGCGGCCACGCAGGCTGCGGTCAACATCTCCGACACCCGCACCTGGACCACCTTGCCTAAGGAGTATCAGTTCTGCTCCTTTCCGACCCCGGCCGACGGCAAACTGCGGATCTCGGCTCCAAATACCCAACAGGCCGAAGTTGCCGTCGATCCAAAATCCATTAACTTGATCCTCGTTCGCTCCGTGAGTCCGCTGTCACCCCTCGTGGTCACAGCGATCCGCCTCAAATGAACTTCCATCCTGTCCGAGTCGTCGCCACCGCAGCCCTGCTGGCTTTGCTGGGTGCCGGTTGCCAAACCGTCAACACTACCGAGACGGCCCAACCAGCCTTCCAGCGCAACATGGTTTCCGAGAAGCGGGTCATCACCGACTCCTCTTTGGCCCGGAAGGTGCAAATTCAGGGCGTGAATGTTTCAGAAGGGCCCGGCGGCTTCCTCAAGGTGCAGGTCGAGTTGCAAAATACCACCCGCAGCTACCGACGATTCGCCTACAAGTGGGAGTGGTTCGACAAGGACGGCAATTTGGTCGATGGACCGGCGTCGGTGGCCATTACCCGGCAGTTTGAGGGCAAGGAATCCCTCTTCGTCCAAGGAGTTGCACCGAATGCAACCGTACGGGATTTTCGTCTGAAGCTGTACGAGAACGCTCGCTGAACCCTTTCCCATCCTTTCGAACTCTTGAGCTGTCCATGAATCGCCACCTCGTTTCCGCCGCCATCGTCGTTGTTGCTGCCGCTCTGCTGGGAGGATGCGCCTCCAGTCAGGCCACTTATGTGGATCCGGGCAGCACCCGCACCCTGACCAATGTGGGTGAAATCAATGTGCAGGATTGGAACATGGCCTCCGAGGCCATGATCAATTCGCTCATCGCCAAGCACATCAACTCCGGAAACTTGAAGGGGAGCGGCCCCGACGGCCGGGCTGTTTTGGCTATCAGCCGTATCGTCAACAACACCAGTATTCAGATCGATACCGATATCCTGGTGAAGAAGATCCGGGTGGCGCTGTTGGGCACGGGCAAGGTCGTGGCCGACATCACAGCCGGACTCGGTGGGCCTGAGGATCCCTTGGCAGCCGAGGCCAAGCGCGAAGCCCAATTCCTGGGAACCCAGAAGGTTGCGGCTCGTCCGGATTACACGTTGTCCGGCAAGATCATCGAGAATCGCACCCGTCAGGGGAACAAGAGCGAGTCCACCTACGTGTTCCAGATGGCCCTCGCCACGCGCGATGGTTTGGCTGTTTGGGAGGAAGAGAAGACGATCACCAAGCAGGGCAAGCGCTCGGCGGTGGGTTGGTAATGGGCCTGCGGGACTGAATGCCCCGCGCTGCGCGATCGCTGTGCTCGAGAGGTCTTGGGCTAGGGCTTGGTGGCGATGAGGCCGCTCCGGGCGGCTCCACCCGGGAGTTCCTGGCATTGGGTGAACCCAGTGGCTTGCAGCCAGTTTTCCATTTCGCCCACGCCGTAGCAGCGGCCCTGCGTGGCGTGCATGAGCATCACCGAGTATTCGGCCACGTGGAGCGGGCCGGATTTATCGCGATTGAGAAACGCATCGTGAATGAGAAGTTGCCCGCCGGAGGGCAAGGCTTCAAACGACCGGGCCAGGAGTTCCTGAACGATGGGCACATCCCAGTCGTGGAGCACATTGGAGTAGAGGTGGAGGTCGTGTCCGCGGGGTAAGGGTTGGGACATCATGTCACCCGCCACCACCTGAACGCGGTCGCTGAATCCGCGGGCCGCAATGGCCTGGGCGCAAATTTCGTTCACCGGCGGTTTTTCGAGCACGGTGGCTTTCAGCTCCGGGAAATGGGCGCACAGGGAACACGCGTAAATGCCGGATCCACCAGCGATGTCCAGCAGGGATCGGGATCGCCCGATGGGCAGGTGTTCAGCCAGGGCACGGGCCAGGAAGACACCCCGACAATCCATGGCTTGGGTGAACTGCCGGGCGAAGTCGGGCTTCTCCATGGCTTTGTGCCAATCGGGCTGTGAGGCCTGGCTGCCCCAGTTGGCGGGCCGGTCGGTCTGCAGAACCCGCTGCAAATCCTTCACCACGGGACGATCCACCAGTGATTCGTAGTAGGGTCCGAGAAACCACGGAGAAGTGGAGACCAGATGCTCCCGGGCCGTTTCGGTCACTTCATAGCGACCCTGGCTCAACTCTATGAGTCCCATGGCGCGGAAGAGTGTCGTCATCACGTCAGCCGGGCGTGCGAGGAGTTGGTGTCTCTTGAGTAGGCCTTCGAAGTCGGTGGGTTCGGCGGCCAGCGCGGTGAAGAAATCCAGTCGCACCAGCGCGAGGATCAACAGGTCTTCGGCATAAAGACCATCCCGGTACCGGTAGAGGGTCGTGGGATCGGTGTTGGGTGCGATGGTCAGGGGATGGCGCATGGGACAGGTGGGACGGTGTTAGTGCGAAGGGAGATTCGCGACGGTTTAGTGACGGTCTTGATGGCAGGGCGTCTCAAAACGGAACGTCGCCATCGTCCACGGGGTCCGGGTCTGGGTCGGGATCACTGAATGGATTTGGGTCTGGAGGGCGGCTAGATCCCCGCTGTTGGCTTCGTTGAGCCAACGGCTGGACGGGTGCATGGATTTTCCATTCCTCGATGAGGTTCTCGGGGAATTCGCCGAGAAAACGTGACGGTGGTTGGAATGCCTCGCCGGCTCCGGCCATGAAGCGGAGCAGGGGACGGCAGAGGTACAACTCGTCCTTGGCTCGAGTCAGCGCGACATAGAACAGCCGGCGCTCTTCTTCTTCGCCGTCCGCGGTTTCCGCCGAGCGACCACTGGGAAAGAGGCCATCGCACAGCATGATCACGAACACGGCCCGGAACTCGAGGCCCTTGGCTTGATGGACCGTCGAGAGCCTCAGTTGATCTTCTTCCTCACCTTCACGGGGTTGGCTTTGTTCGGCTTCGAGGTTGGACTGCAAGGCCAACTCCGAGAGGAATAACGAGGTGTCTTCGAAGGAGTCCGCGTAGGCCGCGAGTTGCGTGAGGTCTTCTAAGCGATTGCGGGCGTTCTCGTAGGTCTTGCGAAGGTAGTCTTCGTAGTCGGCTTCCAACACCCAGCGGATGAGGCGGCCGGGTTGACCGCGTCGCTCAGGACTCTCGCACTGGGCGATGGTGGCCGTGAACTGAGCCCAAGCCACCGCCGCCTTCTTGGGCACGCTGCGGCTGATGGCACTGAGTTCGGGAGCAATTGGGCGGACCGCCGGCAAGGCTCCATCATTGTCGGAGACTTCGAATTCCGGGGTGGAATCCGACGAGGGAAGAAACCGCGCGCTGAAGGCCGCCCAGAGCGTGTCGGCACTCTTGCCGCCCACGCCGGGCAGCATGCGGGCCAGGCGCTTGAAGGCCAGTTCGTCGGACGGGTTGGCGATGAGCTTCAGGTAGGCGGCGACGTCCTTGATGTGGGCCTGTTCGAAGAACCGGATACCACTGGTGATGACGAACGGGATATCACGCCGGGTGAGTTCCATTTGCAGCTCGAGCGCATGGAAGTGCGATCGGTACAGGACGCAGATTTCGTTGAGCGGAATCCCTTCATCGCGCAATTCGAGGGCGCGCTGGGCGATGAAGGCGGCCTGTTCCCGCGCATCGGTGGAGACGATGAGTGCGGGCTTTTGCCCTGATGACCTGTGGGCCTGCAGGGCCTTCGGAAACTGGCGCAGGTTGGCGGCGATGGCGGCGTTGGCCAGGGCGAGGATTTCCGGCGTGCTGCGGTAGTTGGTCTCGATCTTGAAGACCTGGGCGCCGGTGTGGCGCTCCGGGAATTTCAGGATGTTGGCGAAGTTGGCTCCGCGCCACGAATAGATGCTCTGGGCGTCGTCGCCGACGGCCATGAGGTTGCGGTGCCGCAAGGTCAAGCAGTCGAGCAGGGTGGCCTGCAGGACGTTGGTGTCTTGATATTCATCCACCAAAACAAACTGGAATCGCCGTTGGTAGGTCTCGGCGATGTCGGGGAAGTCCTGCAAGAGGCGCAGCCACAGCACCAGCAAGTCATCGAAGTCCATGAGCCCGGCTTGTCGTTTGCGCTCGGCGTACTTGCGTTGGACGAGACGGATGGAGTCCATCACGCCGGCGAAGGGGCCTTCGAGTCCGCCGGTCACTTCCTCCAGGGTCTGGCCCGTGTTGACTTGCATGGAGAAGAGGTCGGACAGGGCCTCGGCCTTGGGGAAGCGGACGGCCTTCACGTCAATGCCTGCGTCGGTGATGCAGGCGTTGAGCAGGTCTTTGGCGTCTTCGCGGTCGGCGATGGTGAAGTCGCGTCGGTAGCCGAGGCGGTCGGCGTGCAGGCGCAGGATGCGGACGCCAATGGAGTGAAAGGTGCCGCCCCAAAGATCCACGACACTGCCGCCGAGCAAGTCTCCGACCCGTTCCATCATTTCGCGGGCCGACTTGTTGGTGAAGGTCAGCAGGAGGATGCGGTCGGCCGGGATTCCGTTCTCGATGAGCCAGGCGACGCGATAGGTCAGCGTGCGTGTCTTGCCTGCGCCCGCACCGGCAAGGACCAGGCTGGGCCCCGGCTCTGCGGTGACGGCTTCATACTGCTGGGTGTTGAGCTCCTGCGCGTAGTCGATCCGTAGGTCGGCCGGCGGACGGAACGGGTTTAGTTGGTACTCACGCGCCACCCCTTGATGAAAGGCTCACCGGGTTGAAATCCCAATCCGGAAATCACCGGGATTCAGACGAGACGTTCGGGCTGAGGATGAGGCCCGAACCGGGCGGGACTGGGCTCGGAAGGATTGCGGCGTCGCTCTTGCAGTTGGGCGAGGAACTCCGGGAAAACCTGCGGTAGCCTCGACTCCTTCAGGTACTCTTCGGCGGCCTCCTTGTGTCCGCGTGCGCGGAGCGTGGCGTAGACGTGCAGTTCAAATTGAAGTCCGAACTGCGAGGCGCCCTCGGTATCTCCCAAGGCCCGCAATACGGCGATGAGGGCTTCGGCCGTGGAAAATTGGTCCAGACGTTCCTGGGATCGCAACCAGTACCGGCTGGCTCCGGTCTGGCTGAGCCGGACCGGCCGACCCCATCCCTGAACAAAGCGGAGCATCTCACCCGCCTGCCCCCAATTGCCGTCCAACAGCAGCACTTGCGGGGCGGGCTGGTCGGTGGGGCGGGGCAGCAGGCTTTCCACGGGTTCGCCACCTGGGTGGAGAATCCACAGTTCACGGTCGGGTCGGGCGATGGATTCGCGTGTCGGCGGGTTGACTCGCTGGAATACGTGCGTGCGTGACCCCTCAAGGGTTCGGGCTACCAATTTTCCGGTGCTGGTGGGGCGCCAGTTCTCGCGGCGATGGATCAACACATCCACGGCCACCGGACTCACGACCGGACGCAGCGCCGCACACAGGCACCAGCGCGGCGGCAGACAACAGCCGTCGCATCGGATCGTTCCGGCCAGGATGACGCTGCGAGCCATGGGAGACAGAATGCGTGGTCGGCGGAAAGGAGGGAAAAAGAAACCGCCGGACCTCCATGTGGAGGACCGGCGGTGTGTCCAGAGAGGAGACTCTGTGGTTTAGTAGGCGGCCTGGGCGCCCTTGATCTGGCGCTTCTGCATCCAGGGCATCATCGAGCGGAGCTTGGCACCGGTCTTCTCGATCGGGTGCTTCTCGCCGGCGGCGAGCAGGGCGTTGTACTTCTTGTAGCCACCCTTGTACTCGGCGACCCAGTCCTTGGCGAACTTGCCGGTCTGGATATCCTTGAGGGCGGCCTTCATGCGCTTCTTGACCGAAGCGTCGATGATCTTCGGTCCGACGGTGACGTCGCCCCACTTGGCCGTCTCGGAGATCGAGAAGCGCATGCCGGCGATGCCCGCCTCGTTCATGAGGTCGACGATGAGCTTGAGCTCATGGAGGCACTCGAAGTAGGCCATCTCGGGCGAATAACCCGCCTCGACGAGGACTTCGAAGCCGGCCTGCACGAGGGCGCTGGCGCCGCCGCAGAGAACGGTCTGTTCACCGAACAAGTCGGTTTCGGTCTCTTCCTTGAAGGTGGTCTCGATGACGCCCGCGCGGGTGCCGCCGATGCCCTTGGCCCAAGCCAGCGCGATCTTCTTCGCGTTGCGGCCGGGGTTCTGGTAGATGGCGATGAGGCTGGGGACGCCCTTGCCCTCGGTGTACTGACGACGAACGATGTGGCCCGGGCCCTTCGGGGCGACGAGGATCACATTGACGTCCTTCGGCGGAACGATGGTCTTGAAGTGGATCGCGAAGCCGTGGCTGAAGAGCAGCGTCTTGCCGGCGGTCAGGTTCGGCGCGATGTCCTTTTCATAAGCGGCCGCCTGCTTGGTGTCGGGCAGCGCGATCATGATGACATCAGCGCGCTTGACCGCCTCGGCGCTGGCGAGCACTTCGAAGCCTTTTTCACGGGCTACCTTGATGGACTTGGAACCTTCGTAGAGGCCGATGATGACGTTGCATCCGGATTCCTTGAGGTTCAGCGCGTGGGCGTGGCCTTGGGAGCCGAAGCCGAGCACAGCGAGGGTTTTGCCTTTGAAGACGCTCAGGTCGGCGTCCTTGTCGGTGTACACTTTAGCCATAAATGCGAGATCGAAGAGCCGATCATGGGCATATTTCGCGCCGAGACAAGAAGATCAGTGTGCCGAATGGCCGTTCGATCCCGGTTTTGATGGGTTCGAACGGTTTCAGATGGCCCCAATCGAGGGTGAAAAACCGGGGCCAAGTTGGTGGTCACCGGCGGCCGTCGTACCAGAGATGACAGGCTTCTTTGTTGGTGAGGGTAGCCTTCGGTCGTAGGGCTGCTGAGAGGAGGAGTCGACCGATTTCGCGCGGCGTGTAGAGTTTGAGCTTCCGAGCCGAAGTGAGCAGTGGCGTCTTGGAGAGGATGACGATGCGCCGGTTGGAGGCGCGGGCCAGGGGCCTCAGGCGGTGCGTGAGATCGATTTCTTCCGCGGCGTAGAACTGCCCGCTGAATCCACCGATTTTTCGGAAGGCCGCAGTTTCGACGAAGATGAACGAGCCGGCCATGAGGCGTCGGAGGCGGCTGGCGGTGTTCCAGAACGCGGTGCCGATGCGCCCGCGAAGGTCGTCGGTATCCATGCGAACGGTGGCTCCACCCGCCAGGACACGACCGGACAGGATCGCTTCGATCATGGCTGCGAAGAGTTCGATGGAGGGTTGCGAGTCGGCATCGATGAAGACCAACCAGTCGCCACTGGCCACCGAAGCCCCGGCATTGCGGGCCCGGCCGATCATGTTCACCCCTTCAAAGACCACACGGGCTCCGTGCTCGCGGGCGATTTGAGAGGTGGCGTCGGTGGAGTTGTTGTCGCAGACGATGACTTCGGAGTTCCACTGCACGTAATCGAAGGCCTTTCGCGCCGCATGCACGGCGGCCAAAGTGGACGGCAGCAGGCGCGCTTCGTTGAACGCTGGCAGGATGATGGAAATCGTCACGAGACGGAGAGACAGGCCTCCAAGGCCGGCATGGCGGAGTGAGGCGAGAGGGACTCTAGCTCCCAACCAGGGCCCGTTTCGGTGTCCCAAGGGGTGGACTCACCGCGCGCCAATCGGCGTTCTGCCAAAAGCCCGATCATGGCCGCGTTGTCGGTGCAGAAGGCCGGTTCGGCGATCCTCAATTCCAGCCGGCGTTTTTGTGCGGCCGATTGCAATTCGCGGCGCAGCCCCCGGTTGCAGGCGACCCCTCCGCTGGCGGTGATGCAGCGGACGCCGGTCTTCATGGCGGCGGCGACGAGTTTGGTGGTGAGGGTGTCGACGATCGCGGCACGGATTCCGGCACACAAGTCGCGGAGGTCTTGGGGGGAATCAGCCAGACCGGGGTTCTTCTCCAGGAACACCCGAACGCTCGTCTTGAGGCCGCTGAAGCTGAATAGGTGATTGGGTTCGTGACGCAATGGGCGCGGGAACTCAAAGCGGTCGGCCCGGCCTTCTTCAGCCAATCGGTCCAGTACCGGGCCTCCGGGGTAGGGGAGACCGAGGAGTTTTGCGGCCTTGTCGAAGCATTCGCCCGCGGCGTCGTCGAGGGTGCCTCCGAGGATCACCTGGTCGAGCTCGGCTCGGACGTGGACCAACAAGGTGTGGCCTCCGGAGGCGATCAGCGAGACATGGGCCGGGATTGTCGCCTCGTGGAATCGGGCCGGTTGTCCAGAAATCCACGGGGAGTACAGGTGAGCTTCGTGGTGGTGGATGCCGATGATGGGCAATCCGCGGGCCGCAGCCAACGACTGTGCTGCGGTCCAGCCGGCCATCAGGGCCGCAGGCAAGCCGGGACCTCGGGTGGCCGCCACGGCGGTGAGGTCGTTCATGGAAATCCCAGCGCTGTCCAAGGCCTGCCGGACGACGGGGATGAGGTTGCGGAGGTGTTCCCGGGTCGCCAGTTCCGGGACCACGCCGCCGTATTCGGCATGCAACCGAACCTGCGACGCCACGATGTTGGAAAGCACCCGGCCGTTCTGTACCACGGCGGCGCTGGTCTCATCGCAGGACGATTCGATGGAGAGGACCATTGTTGGCGGGTGTTTTGTTGGCGGGTATTCCCATGCCCCCCTGACGGGGCGATGGCCGATCACTGTTGGGTCTTTGCGGCCGGCTTGGTCTCTTGCGGGGGCGCCTCGGCCCTGGGGGCCTTGCTGCCGGGTCGCTTGGCCAGGAGTCGGACTCCCTTGAGCAAGTCCATGGCCCGCTCGAGTTGCGGATCGGCGTCCGCGAGCACCAGTTCCCGAAGCCGCGACTGCTGCGCCACGGGATACAGGCGCAGGGTGTCTTCGATGCTGTTAGTGCCGCCGGGCATGCGACGCAATTGGATGGCCGCCTCGTCTTCATCGGTGATGGGAACGACGATGTTGGGCGAGATGCCCCGCTCATGGATCACCTTGTGGCTGGGCGTGTAATACTTTGCGGTGGTGAGGCGGAGGGCCGAACCGTCGTTGAGCGGCAGGATGTTTTGTACCGAACCCTTGCCGAAAGACTGCTCGCCAATGACCACGGCGCGTTCGAGATCCTGAAGACAACCGGCGACGATTTCCGAAGCGCTGGCGCTGCCTCCGTTGATGAGCAAGACCAAGGGATAGGAGCGTACCTTGCCCTTGCCTGAAGCCTTGCGCTGCTGGTCAGCCGCGCGGTTGCGTCCCTCGGTGGACACGATGGGCTTGCCCTTGGGCAGGAACTTCTCCGAGACGGCCACTGCTTGGTCGAGCAGCCCGCCGGGGTTGCCGCGCAAGTCGATGACGAGGCCTTCGAGGCCCTGTTTTTCGAGCTTCACCAAAGCCGATTCGAGTTCTTCATCGGTTTTCTCGGCGAATTGGGTGATGCGGACATATCCGAGACCGTCAGTGCTGATGGGGAAATCCCGGTGGTTGTTCTGGTCCTTCACCGTGTAGACACGGATGTCTTCTCGGGTGAGTGAGATGTCCTTGGGTTCATTGAGCGAGGGTCGGATCACGGACAAGGTGACCTTGGATTTAGGCTCTCCCCGAAGAAGCTTCACGGCGTCACCCATGCCGACTCGGTCGGTGGGCTTGCCGTTGATCTTCAGGATCTGGTCGCCGGGAAGAATGCCCGCCTCGAAGGCTGGGGTGTCTTCCATCGGGGCGATCACCGTGAGCATACCGTCCTTCACATGGACTTGTAATCCCACGCCGCCGTAGGTGCCCTCGGTGTCTTCCTTGAGTTCGTTGAACTTGGACACCGTCATGAATTCACTGTGCGGATCGAGGGTAGACAACATGCCCTTCATGGCCCCTTGGATGAGGTCTTTATAGGTCAGGTGTTCGCCGTCGACATAGTCCTTGCGGACGCGTTCCAACACTCGAGTGAACAATTCGAGCTGCTGATAGGGATCGTCGCGTTCGTCCGCCGCGCTGAGTTGGAAGAGTTTGGCCCCGAGGCCGACATAGGCCACGAGGGCGGCGATGAAGAGGGGGTAGATCAGACGTTTGTTCATCTCGGCGACTCCGACGTGTTGCTGCGTTCCACCAACCTAGATTCGTCCTCCAAAAAGGGAAGGGGGCTGTTTATTTTGTTCAAGGAGGTGTCGCTTGCGCCCGATCCAGCGCAAGCGAGCTTGGCACCATGCTGATGGTGGGGATCGATTTGGCCTGGGGCGAACGCAACCGGGACGGAATCTGCCTGATTCAGGCCGATGGTCCGAGTGCTTCGATTCTGGAATCCAGGTGGACCTTGGGAGACGAGTCGCTGTGGGAATGGTTGCGGGCCCAGGTGGGCGACCATCCCTGTGTGATGGCCGTGGATGCGCCGTTGGTTTGCCCAAATCGGAGCGGATCCCGGCCGGTGGACCGACTCACCCACCGCCTCTTCGGACACCAACATGCGGGGTGTCACCCCTCCAATGCCCGCTTGTGTGCGCGGCCTCTGCGGATTGCTCAAGGGCTTCAGTCCAAGGGTTTCCTTTTGGGTTGGGATTTGTCTGAACCGCGTTTGGCCATGGAGGTCTATCCCCATCCGGCCATGATCCGGTGGTTTGGACTGGAACGCATCCTCAAGTACAAGCGTGGGACGGTGGCGGAAAGGCGGCGTGAGTTTCGTCGTTACCAGTCCTTGCTGCACAGTTGTCTCCAGTTCCGTTTTCCGGAATTGCACTTGGGAACCGTCGGAGAAGGACTGCTCGAAGCGGCCTATTCCAAGGAAGCGGAAGATCGGCTTGATGCCCTGTTTTGCGCCCTGATCGCCTACCACCATTGGCGACATCAGGGGCAGCAAAGCCAGGTCTTGGGGGATGCTCAGGGCGGATTCCTGGTGTTGCCGCAGTGAACCGGTGCTCGCCGAAGGGCCGGGTGCGGACAGGCTGTGGACGTGGTTTTTGAACCGCAGGAGATGAACCGCGGGAGAGGCTCGCCTTGAGGCGGGAAGGCTGGCTAGCCTTCCCGGCATGGGACCTGTTGAAGCGCTTGTTCAGCCGCTGGGAGCGGTTTGGGCAGGAGCCTTGCTGGTCAGCGGTCTGGCGTTCCGGCGCAAGGCTTGGCTGGCCGGCTTCACTTCCCTGTGCTTGGCCGGCGGGTTGTGGTTGGTGGGTGGCACGCCTTTCTCGGCACTGTTGTTGGCCCGCTTGGAGCGCCCCTATGACCGGATCCATCCGGTGAACTTGCCCGCGGCCGATGCCGTGGTGGTCTTGGCGGGCGATATCCAGTTCTCCAGCCGCGAACTGCTGTGGTTCGGGACCGGTTCGTCCTTTGAACGGTCCCTGACTGGCCTGGAGGTGATGCGTCAAGGGAAGGCCCGCACCTTGGTTGTCAGCGGTGGTCCCTTCCATTGGCTCGGCAGTGCCCGTTCGGAGAGCGATTTGCTGGCCGCCTGGATACGCACCTGGCGATTGCCGGCGGGAGATCTCCAGCGGTTGCCCGCGTGCCAAGACACTCATGAGGAAGCGGTCGCAATCGGCGACATGGTTAGAAAACGGGGCTGGAAGCGGGTGATTTTGGTAAGCTCAGCATCGCATCTGGCCCGGGGAGCCGCCGCCTGTCGCAAGGAAGGTGTGGATGTATTGCCCGTCGGGTGTGATTTTCAGGCTTTGGACGCCTTGGACCGGCCGGAGCGCTGGTGGGTGGTGCCGCGGAGCGAAGGGTTGATCCGTTTCGAGCGGTGGCTCCACGAAGAATTGGGCGGCGTTTGGTACTGGTGGCGCGGTTGGATTTAAGAGCCTGTCTGAAAATGGGGAGGCGGTGAAAGGCATCGATTCTTTCTGGCAGCTGTGGATTGCCCTCAGCGGGTCGGTCGGTTTCCCTTGTGGCTGCTTGAGCAACGCGATTCAAACCGAAGTGATCCAGGCGGCCGGCGGTCTGGTGTGGCGATCCACCCCGCGGGGGCGCGAACTCATCCTGATCCATCGAACCCGTTATGGTCCGGAGTGGGCGCTTCCCAAGGGCAAGCTAGATCCGGGCGAGGGTTGGCTTCAGGCGGCAGTTCGTGAGGTCGAGGAAGAGACGGGTTGCCGCGCCACCATTGAATCGTTTGCCGGTGGCAGTGTGTACGCGGTCAATGGCATGCCCAAGGTGGTCTTGTATTGGCACATGGCGCTTCAAGAACAAGGACCGGTCCAAGATACGCGCGAAGTTTCCGACCTTCGATGGGTGAGCGTCGACGAAGCTCTCAGTCTTTTGACCCACGCCAACGAGAGGTCCTTGTTGGCCCCGCTGGAGAACCGTGAGCGGCCAGGTCGCTGACGATGGGCTATTTCTTGGCCGGCGGCAGCAGGAACAACCGCGCGTCTCCGGCTCCAAAGGACAGTTGCACTCCGGGCAGTTCCGGACTGTCGTCCAGCAGGGGGTGTTCCCGGCCATCTTCTCGGCTCACTTCGCGCACTTCTTCTTCGGAATCGAACACAACGGTGGGCCAGGCCGTGTAGGCCATGTTGTGGTTGAGCAGCAAGACCGCACGCCGGCCATCGGCATGATTCAGGGCTCCCACGAGGAAGGTGGACTCCGGATCCGATCCCACCCGCATCAGCGACAAGAGACCTGTGCGCGCCAATTCCGCGGAGGAGCTTCCAGTGGTGTAGCGCAGGACTCCCTGACCCGTGAGCCGCATGAGGACCGGCCCCCACTGTTCCAGTCCGGCATTGATGCGGCGCGCTTCATCATAGTGTCGGGTCTTGATGCCTTCGGCCGTGAGCAAGGCTCCCCCCTTGGGGAATTCTCCAGTGCCGCCGTTGCCCTTGCCTGGCGTCCAGTAGCAGAAGTAGAGGATCCCTTTGGAACCATGGGCGATGGACGCGTGGATCATCCACCGGATCTGGGCTTCAGTTGGGTCCATGCGATCGCCAAAGGGCATGGAGTGGAAAAAATTCCAGAAGGGGATGCCGGCAGCGACCGAATGCTTGCGCATCGATTCGAGGTTGCGGAGGTATTCCCCGCGGGAATCGTTCCCGGGGCTCATCAACGGGTAATGATCCATCGACAGGACGTCCGGTTTGACCGTCTCGATGAATCGCCGGAGGTATTCGTTGTAGTTGGTCGCCCTCAACTGCTCAGGAGCCGCATAATTGGGAAAGAGGTTGATGTAGCCCAGTCGGCCAGGTCGTTGTTCCCGCAGAGAAGCAACGCGGGAGGCCAGGGCCGGGAAGGCGGTGGTGCCGGGTTCGTCCGTGAGGCTGTATCCCCAACAGGCAGGTCCTTCGGGTAGGGGTTTGGATGCGTCTTCAGCATCGACCAAGACCTTCAATCCCAAGGGTTCGCAAACACGGATTTGTTCCTCGGCCGTGAAACCGGCCGTGCCAATCACGAGATTGAAATGGGCGTCTCGAATTTCGCGGTACCGCTCGGGCAAGTTGTTGGTCGCTTTGGGGGGCACCCAGAAGCCGATGGCGAATCGGTCTTGAGTGAACCGGGCCGGTGCCGCGCCCAGTCCGAGGGTCAGCAGAAACAGCGCTCCAAAGATTCGGATCATGTGGGGTCCAGATTGATCCAGCCGATGCCAGGGATCCACCGGAATGATGGGAGCGAGAGCAGAGGCAGAGACGCGGCAACTCCCATCGGCTAATCCTGCACAATTCGAACGGTGCGGGTTTCCGGCGCAGCGGCGGCATAGGCGGCTGCCAGTTCGGATTCCGACGCGAAGAATTCGCCAGTCACCCGCCGACCTGAAACCTGGACCTCGACCGACGGTTCCCGCATGGGCCAAGGGGCCAGACGGAACTTGCCTTCGGCAAGCCGGTGCACGGTGACTTCATGGGTTCCGCCATCGTTCGTAGGCAGCGGGTGGAGCAAATTTGCGGCGCCTGGGTAATCGACGCAGGACAGCAGGGAGAGATTGTCGCAGGCTTGGAGGAGTCGAAAATTCTCAACCCAGGTGGCGGGCAACAAGTCGTGGTTCGTGAACGCACCGGATTGTGCGCAAGCGTGTCGGAGTTCTTCTTGCCGCTTTTTCTGGCCTTCCAGAAATGCGGCCATCTTGGGGCGGTCGATGGGACGCAAGGTCGAGTGGTCGGCCCGTTCGGTCAGCAAATTGTAGGTGTGC
>CAMATE010000047.1 GCA_945861075.1 Akkermansia muciniphila | reverse complement strand
CAGAATTCCCCAGCCGCAGAACCCCTCCCGATTTTCAGACAGGCTCTTAGGGATTGCACTGAACACCCACAGCTCTTCAGTCGTCCGATCCGGGCATCCGAGATTGTCCGAAACACTGCTCCATGGCAGGAATACGGGTGCGAAAGCATTTCGATAGGATCTGGTTGCCGTGACGTTTGAACACCTGCTGCGGAAGAACGCCCTTCTTCCCGAAGACAAGATTGCCGAGGCCAAACACTTGGAGGCCGCGGAAGGGCTGCGCCTGGACAGGGCCGTGGTGCAACTCGGGCTGATGACCGAACGCGAGGTGCTCAAGATCATGGCCGAGCTCCTGATGCTGCCCCTGCTCGATTTGTCGGCCACGGAAATCCCCCCCGACATTCTCCAGTCACTCACCACGAAGGTGGTGTTCCGCAAGCGCATCGTGCCCATCGCACGCGAAGGCAACACCCTTCGGGTGGCCACGTGCGATCCGTTCGACCTCTACGCGATGGACGACGTGCGGATGACCACCGGGCTGCAAATCGACACCGTTCTGGCCATCAAGGATGACATCGAGAAGCTCATCAAGACCCACTATGGTCTGGGTGGCGACACGCTCGACGAATTGGCCGCCAACGACGACGAGCCGAGTGGTCCGGTCTCTGGCGGCGGCGAAGATCTCCTGGAGTTGGCTCAAGAAGCTTCGGTCATCCGCCTGGTCAACGAAATCATCGTCGAGGCGGTGCACGAGCGGGCTAGCGATATCCATATCGAGCCCTACGAGCACCAGATGGCCATTCGCTACCGCATCGACGGTATCCTCCACGAGGCCTCGGTGCCGCCGCAAATGAACCGGTTTCAAGCGGCGATCATCTCGCGCATCAAGATCCTGGCGAACCTGAACATCGCCGAGCGCCGCATCCCTCAGGACGGGCGCATCAAGTTCAACGTCGGCGGGCGGCAAATCGACGTCCGCGTCTCGGTCATCCCCATGTTGTTCGGCGAAGGCGTGGTCATGCGTCTGCTCGACAAGGCCAACGTGCTCTTCACCTTGCCCCAGTTGGGCATGGATCAGGAAACCTACGGCCGATTCCGAGGCCTCATCGAACGACCCCACGGAATTGTCTTGGTCACCGGTCCCACCGGTTCCGGTAAAACCACGACCCTCTACGCGTCGCTCAACGAAATCGTGGGTCCGACTCTCAAGGTGCTGACGGTCGAGGACCCGGTTGAATACCACTTGCAGGGCGTCAACCAGATCCCCGTCGATCACAAGGTCGGCATGACCTTCGAGGCCGGGTTGCGGGCCATCCTGCGCCACGACCCGGATGTGGTGATGATCGGCGAAATCCGCGACGTCGAGACGGCCCGGGCCGCCATCCAGGCATCGCTCACGGGTCACCTCGTGCTCTCGACACTGCACACCAACGACTCCGCCTCCGCGGCCACCCGACTCATCGACATGGGGGTCGAACCCTTCCTCATCGCCAGCAGTCTGGCCGGTGCCATGGCCCAGCGTCTGGTCCGCAAGATTTGCTCCAAGTGCCGTGTCCCCTACACCCCCGATCACTCCAAGTTCCCGCGGGATTTTTCCCTGGAACCTGGAACCCAGCTCTATCGAGGCGAAGGCTGCGACAACTGCCGCAAAACCGGTTACCGCGGACGCTCCGGCCTCTACGAACTGCTCTGCATCGACGAAGAAATCGCCCAGATGATCGTCGACCGCGAGTCGGCTCCCAAGATCATCCAATCCGGCCGCCGCACGGGCCTACGCCTGCTGCGCGAGGATGGCTGGATGAAGGTTCGTCAGGGCATCACCTCGGTGGACGAAGTCCTCACCTGCACCGCCCTCTAATCCGGTTATGCCCAAGTTCCGCTACACCGCCCTCAACGCCGACGGACGACAAGTCTCGGGCCAATTGGAAGCCGAGGGCGAGGCCGCCGCGGTGCGGATCCTGGGCGAGCGCCAACTCTTCCCGGTCAACATCGCCTCGGCCGATGCGTCCCAGTCCAAGCGCCGACGGGTTTCGAGCCGGGACATCGGCATGATGTACGGCCAATTGGCCGACTTGATCGGATCGGGCGTGCCCATGCTGCGGGCGCTGGATTCGCTCATCCGGTCCACGGTCAACAGCCAGCTCAAGGCCATTCTCAAAGAGGTCCGCACCGCAGTGGCCGACGGGCAAACCCTGACCGACGCGCTGCGCAAGTTCCCAGAAGTGTTCCCTCCGCTGCACACCTCGATGGTCCAAGCCGGTGAGCGGGCCTCGTTCCTCGAGGACGTCTTGCGCAGCCTTTCCGAGTTCTTGGAACGCCTCGATGAACTCCGGGCCAAGGTGATGGGAGCCATGATCTACCCGGCCCTGCTCTCGGCCCTCGGAGCCACGGTCATGGCCGGCGCCCTCATCTTCTTCGTCCCCAAATTCGAGCCCTTGCTCGCGGGTGCCCAGAAGCCCCTACCCACCGTGTTGTTGTTCGGGGCCAGCACCATCCTTCGAAGCTACTGGTACATCGTGGCCTTGGTTCTCGCAGGTCTGGTCGGCGCTCTCGTTTCAGCCCTGAGCAAGGAGTCCTCCCGACGCACCCTGGAAATTTGGCAACATCGCGTTCCCGTGGTGGGTACCGCCCTCAAGATGCTGGCCATCACGCGTTTCTGCCGCATCCTCGGCACCATGCTGGCCAATGGCGTCCCCATGTTGGGTGCGCTCAAAATCGCCAAAGACGCCACCGGCTCGCGATTGCTGGGCGAAAAGATCGCCATCGCCGCGGAAAGCATCCGGGATGGCAAATCCCTCTCTGGCCCTCTGTCACAAGGCGGGCTCTTTCCCGATCAAATCATGGCCATGATCACCGTGGCCGAAGAATCCAACAAACTCGACAAGGTGCTGCTGCAAATCGCCAACACCGTCGAACGCCGCACCAATCAGCAGGTGGATCAATCCGTCCGCCTGATTGAACCGGTCATCTTGTGTCTGGTCGCGGCCGGCATCGGCTTCCTCGCGCTGGGCCTGCTGCTACCCATCTTCACCCTGGCCGGTTCGCTCGGGAAACACTGAGCGGGAACACGGAACGTCGACAAACGCTTCGGGAATCGTTCACTCTGCGGGCAACACCCTTTTCACGGAGGATAAGGCCACCATGAACAACACCTCCCCTTGGCATCGCTCCTCGGTCCACGCGCCGCTCACGCGCCGGGAATTCCTATGGCGTTCCGGCGGCGGGCTCGGCGGCATCGCCTTGGCGTCACTGCTCAATCACGACCAACTTCTCGCCGGTCCAGCCACCGGGTCCACCCCACTCCCTCCGACCCGTCCGCGTGCGAAACGCGTGATCCAGCTCTTCATGGCCGGTGCCGCCAGCCATGTGGATTTGTGGGACTACAAACCCTTCCTCGAAAAACACCACGGGGAGAAATGGGATCCCGGCGAGGCCGTGGAACTCTTTCAAGATGGACTGGGCTCCACCTTCGCTTCTCCCTGGAAGTTCAAGCCTTACGGGCAAAGTGGAAAACACCTCAGCGAAGTGGTGTCGCCGCTCGGTCGTTGTGTCGACGACATGGCCTTCATCCACAATCTGGTGGGCAAGAGCGGCGTCCATTCGCAGGCGACCTTGCTTCAAGCGACCGGATTCCTGACTCCGGGATTTCCGGGCGTGGGTTGCTGGACCAGCTACGGGCTGGGGTCCATGAACGAAAACCTACCCACCTTCGTGGTGATGCCCGACTTGCGCGGAATGCCTTCAAACGGCGCAAAGAACTGGGACTCGGCATTCCTGCCCGCGGAACACCAGGGAACTCTGATCCGAGTGGGCTCCGAGAACCCGATTGAAGCCCTCTTCCCGCCCACCGATAGCGGCTACATCACGCCTCAGTCCGAAACCGATGGACTGGCCGCCTTGGAACGATTGAACCGGATCCACGCGGCAGCACGTCCTGGAGACCAGCGCCTGGAGGCCCGCATCCGCTCCTACGAACTCGCCGCCCGCATGCAATTGGCGGCGCCCGAGGCATTGGACCTGTCGAAGGAACCCGCCTGGATCCATGAGGCTTACGGCATCGACAACTCCACGAAGAAGTGGCCCTCCGAGATCAACGCCCCGGAAGAGACCGACATCATGGGACGGAAGTGCCTCACCGCCCGTCGCCTCATCGAGCGAGGCGTACGGTTCGTCCAAATCTGGTCCGGCAACGACAACAGCTTCCCGCGCCGCAATTGGGACTCTCACGAGAACATCGCCCAAGACCATGGCCCGCTCGCCATGGGCATGGCCAAACCCATCGCCGCCCTCATCGAAGACCTCAAGCAGCGGGGTCTCTTGGAAGACACGATCATTTTGTGGACCACCGAGTTTGGCCGCATGCCCTGTGCCCAAGGCGGCAAGGGCCGCGACCACAACCCGTTTGTCTTCACCAACTGGCTGTGCGGCGGTGGCATCCGCGGCGGCGTCACCCATGGTGAGAGTGATCAGTGGGGCTACAAGCCCGCCGACCGCTCCAACATCACCGAGGTGTACGACATCCACGCGACCATCCTGCACCTGCTGGGCATCGACCACACCCGGTTGACCTTCCGTCACAACGGCGTCGATCGCCGCCTCACCGATGTCCACGGCGAAGTGATACGCCCCATCCTGGCCTAATCCGGAAATTGGGACGCTCCGAACAGGAAGTTCACCGCCCTGGGATGGGATGGCCGGTTGACCCGATCCGTCCACCCCTCGTAGCCTCAGCGCTGGTTCCCTATTGCCCACCATGTTTTCCCCACTGCTTGCCGCGGTCGACCCCTGGATTGTCTCCCTCAGCGCCCTGACGGTATTGGTGACCGTGGGCATGGGTTTCTGGGCGGCGGGTCGCGCCAAGAGCGCTTCGGATTTCTTTGTCGCGGGTCGCGGTGTGTCCGTCGGTTGGAATGCGTCGGCCATTTCCGGAGAGTACCTTTCGGCCGCTTCTTTCATGGGCGTGGCCGGCATGGTGATGTCCAGCGGTTATGATGCGCTGTGGTACCCGGTGTGCTACGCCTGTGGGTATTTGTTCTTGCTGCTATTCATCGCGGGGCCCCTCCGCCGTTTCGGTGCCTACACCATCCCCGACTTTGCCGAAGGACGATACGACTCTCCGCTCTTTCGGAAGATCGCCGTGGTGTTTGTCCTTTTCATCGGATTCTTCTACACGATGCCGCAAATGAAGGGCGCTGGCACCACCCTCGCCTACGTCTTCCAGGAGGTGGATTTCCGCGGGACTTTTCTGGAGTTCCTCGCGCCTCACGGCGCCGACGGATCAGTCTTGAAAGGGTTCCCCTATTGGGCCGGGGTCGTCGTGGTGGGAGCTGTGATCACGCTGAACGTGGCGCTCGGGGGCATGAAGGGCATCACCCTCGTGCAGGCTTTCCAGTACTGGGCCAAGATGTTCGCCATTTCGGTGCCGGTCTTCGTCCTCATGGCAGTCCAAGGCCATTACGGCCAGCACTTGCAGGCCAACCAACTCCAAACCCCTCCCACGCAATCCGTCTCGGCCGATGCCCGCGAGAGCAGTGACATGGCTGCGTCTTTGAAACGCGCACCTCTCTCTCCCAAAGCTCCAACGGACTCCACCTGGCTCAATCCGTTCGGGCCGCTGACCAGCAAATCCGCCAAGGCCGCCAAACTGGGTGCCGAGGAATCGAAGCCGTATGCGCTGCTCTACACCTACTCGTTGATCATCGCGCTCGTCTGCGGCACCGCCGGTCTGCCGCACATTCTCGTCCGCTTCTACACCAATCCGGACGGGGCCGCCGCCAAGCGAACCACCATGTGGGTCATGATCCTGATTGGCATCTTCTACGTCTTCCCACCGGTCTTTGGCGTGATGGGGCGCAATTTGTTGCCCGCGCTCTACGAAGGCACCGGTGCCAAGGGAACGGACAAGATCGTTCTCGAATTGCCCAAGGTGCTGGATGCGGCCATCGGCAATTCCGGATCGATTCCTTGGGGTTCCATCCTCTCGGGCATGACGTGCGCGGGGGCCTTTGCGGCCTTCATGAGCACCTTCAGCGGCTTGTTGGTTTCCATGACAGGCGCTTTGGCGCATGACGTCTACGGACGCATCCTCCGCCCGGAGTCTACCGCTCAAGAGCGGATGCAAATGTTCAAGTGGTGCGCAGTGCTTCTGGGAGCTGTTTCCACACTGCTGGGCTGTTTCGTGGAGCAGTTGCAAATCAACTTCATGGTCGGGCAAGCCTTCGCCATCGCGGCCGCCAGTTACTTCCCGCTGCTGTTCATGAGTGTGTGGTGGCGCGGCATGACCATGAAGGGTGCCGCCACCGGCATGCTCACCGGCGGTGTCTGCGCCCTACTCACGGTAGCACTGACCAACTTTTCCGACCTCAAGTGGTTGCCTCTGGGCGACTTCTGGGCTGCCCATCCCCTGCTCCGCATCTTGTGTGAACAACCGGCCATCTGGTGCGTGCCGCTGGCCATCGGTTTGATGGTGGTGGTCTCGAAAGCCACTGCGGCCACGGTACCAGCCGACATCCGCATGAAGATGCTCGTGCTGCACGCTCCGGAAGCACTTGGATTGCGACAGGAATACATTCGCGACAATGAAGGGCACTGACGATCGGCCTCGGGATTCGTCTATCTGTGGGCCTCGACGAACGTCTGGGCCCTCGCCGCATCACGGCGGAAAACCAAAACTCAGTTTAACCACCGAATACTCCGGGTGAATGGAACCGTCGGCGCGACGGATTACCAGCGGAGGCTCGGTCCAGGTGCGACTCCGCATCCCCTCGGGCAAATCGTTGGCCCGGTTCATCAGGAATAGCCCCAGCAAGGGTTCATCCCCTTCCCGCAAGACAACGGACCGCATTCGCAAAATGGTCAGACCCGCCGCCTGCGCCCCATCACGAACCCGCTGATGCTGGTCGTCCGGGCGGATCGGAAACACACAGGCGAAGACCCCTCCCGGAGCCAGATGACGCACGGCGGTCCGACAGTAATCGGCCACCGTTCCGCGCACCTCAAAACGACAAGCCAGCTTTTGTGGATGAGTGCTTTCCACCCCAGTGCCGAGCGGGAAATAGGGAGGACTGCCGAGAATCAAATCGAATCGTTCCTCCTCACGCAGCACCGCAGGATCACGCAAGTCACCACAGCGGATGTCATAGCGATCCACCAACCCGTTCCAAGCGGCCGATTTACGCGCGAGACGAACGCTTTCGGTCTGGGCTTCCACCGTGACAAATCGCGCCAGCGGCAACCGCCAAGCCGCAATCATACCCACAGTACCGATGCCGCTGCCCAAATCGAGAACCGAGCCGGC
The DNA here is from genome assembly GCA_945861075.1 of Akkermansia muciniphila. Taxonomy (GTDB): domain Bacteria; phylum Verrucomicrobiota; class Verrucomicrobiia; order Limisphaerales; family UBA9464; genus SXXZ01. The sequence continues at coordinate 9,918 of CAMATE010000047.1, read as the reverse complement.
CGACGGACACCCCTGCGTTCCGTACCAGGCGGTCAACACATCGTCGGAGGAAAACCGGTGGCCATCGATGGCCTGAAACAAGCGGAAGTGACCACTGATGGCATCGAGGCTTTCCCCCGGTTCCAACTCAGGTCCCGCCCCCAAGGCTCCCGGTGGAATCGGACCTGGTTTGGTCCAACCCTTGAATTGTGCGGCCACACTCATTGCCATGTGCGTTTCAGTCTCAGACTCTGCACTTCCGGGCTCAATGATTCATTGCATCCCTCTCGAGTTGACCATTGCCGACCCAACGGCCGACACCAAAAGTCACCCCATGAACCACACCACGTTGCGGCAAGCCTCGGTGGAAGACGTCGATTTGATTCTGGAACTGATTCAGGGACTGGCCGCCTTCGAAAAGCTGAGCCATCAAGTTCAGGTCACTCGGGAGCAACTTCAGGCAACGCTATTTGGCACCCGACCAGCCGCCGAAGTGGTCCTGGCTTTTGAGGGCGCCTGTGCTGTGGGTTTGGCTATCTTCTTCCACAACTTCTCTTCGTTTCTGGGAAAACCGGGCCTTCACCTCGAGGACCTGTACGTCCGCCCAGAATTCCGCGGCCGCGGCCACGGACGGGCCTTGCTCAAGCATCTGGCAACCTTGGCCTTGGAACGCCGTTGTGGTCGCTTTGAATGGACCGTTCTCGACTGGAACACATCCGCCATCGAGTTCTACCGCCGTCAGGGGGCCGATGTCCTTCCAGATTGGCGCATTTGCCGGGTGACCGGCGAGGCCTTGGAACGAATGGCGCAATAACGCGACAACGCGACAACGACCTCAGCCAGGCGACCGCCTCCAGCGCCTTACAACTGAAACAAGGCGAGGCCTTTCAAAGACAACCAATGAAAACCAATGAGAGACAGCACCCTTTGATCGGGTCTTGCGCCCTACCAGGCGAAAGTGAGCGGTGCGCCCTACCAGGCGAAAGTGGCCGGTGCGCCCTACCAGGCGAAAGTGAGCGGTGCGCCCTGCCAGGCGAAAGTGAGCGGTGCGCCCTGCCAGGCGAAAGTGAGCGGTGCGCCCTGCCAGGCGAAAGTGAGCGGTGCGCCCTGCCGGGCGAAAGTGAGCGGTGCGCCCTGCCGGGCGCACCATAGAAAAAACGGCGGACCGAAGTCCGCCGTTTGTCGGGATGGGTTCAGGAATCCGTCTTTTTCAAGATCGCCCCTGCCCAACCAATGAAGTTTTACTTGGAGTCGCCACCCGAGCGAGGTCCGCCACGGAAGGAGCGCTTCTCGGTCTTCGGGGTCTCAGCCACAGGAGCCGCCACCGGTTCGGGCAACGGATTGGCGCTCTTCACGACCAACTTGAAGGCCGAGCGAACCTCGGAGTGCAGGCGCAATTCGATCTCGTATTCTCCGAGAGCCTGGATGGGCTTCTCGAGGTGGATCTTACGCTTGTCGAGGGCAACCTCCAACTGGGTCTTGAGTGCGTCAGCAATGGACCCGGAGGTCACGCTGCCGAACATCTTGCCATCATCGCCCGTCTTCACGGCAATGGTCAGCGTCACCTTGCTCAGGCTCTTGCCCAACTCAGACATGGAGCTGAGTTCCTTGGCTTCGCGCTCCGCACGGCGCTGACGCAGGGCTTCGACCCGGCGCTTGTTGCCCAAGGAAACCGGCACAGCCAGTCCCTGAGGGATCAAATAGTTGCGTGCGTAGCCGGAGGCGATCTTGACCAGATCGGACTCACCGCCCAGACCGACCACGTTTTGGATGAGGAGGACTTCTGTCTTTGGCATGGGAAATAGGAGTTAAAAAATTATCAGTTGAAATGGAATCGTCGGGGATCAGAACGGGACATCATCGTCGTCCGGGGGGCCACCCTCGGCATCGGCCGGAGCCGGAGCAGCGGGCGCGGGGCGATTGCCTGTCACCCGTCCCGGAACGGAACCGGAGGACGGAGGAGACATCGGCCCGGAACCCGCCGAACCATCCGGACGGCCACCAATGAAGGTGAAGCTCTCCAGAACCACTCCCAGACGGGAGCGTTTCTGACCGGTTTGTTTGTCGTCCCACTGATCCAACTTAAGCCGTCCCTCGGCCAGCAGACCACCCCCCTTGCGGAGGTACTGGGAGATCACCTCGGCCTGCTTGCCGAACGCGTCGATGTCGACGTAGGTGACTTCCTCACGGGTCTGGCCATCTTCACCGGTCCACTTGCGGTTCACCGCCATCGAAAGCTTGGCGATGGCCGTACCCTTCGGGGTATAGCGCAACTCCGGGTCCCGGGTAAGGTTCCCGGCCAAGATGACCTTGTTGAAACTGGCCATAAACGGGTGGCGTTAGTGGTGGACGGCGGGTTCGGGTGAACCGTTAGTTGCTAAAGATTAGGCCTTGGCAACCACCGGAGCCGGAGCCTCGGTGAAGAGGACTCGGATCACATCGGAAGCCAGCTTGAAGCGCGAACGCAACTCGGCGACCGCCTTGCCCTGAGCCTCGAAAATGATGTTCACGAAGTGGCCAGCGCTCTCGCCGCTGCGGGCGTTGCGGGCGAAGGACTTCTTGTCGAGCTTCTGAACGGTCTCGATCTTGCCACCCACAGAGGTGATCTCCGCCGACAACTTGTCGACGACTTCCTTGATGCCTTCTTCCTTGCCGGAGAGATCCAGAATAAACAGTCCTTCGTAGCGTTTCATGGTCTTTAAATAGGTTCTAATTCGCTGATTGAAAATTGTATTCTCCAAGGTGGGTTCTCGTCATCGGAGATCCAACCGGAGACTGTGTTGCCTTTTTCGTTCAATACTTCGACTCACTCAAAACTGCAAAATTTGTACCGCATCGAATGCATCACCTTGAATTACCCTGAACTCACCCGTGATGGATTCTTTTCTACTCAATTGTTCCTCGTTTCTTCTTCGTTTCTTCTTCGTTTCTTTTTCGTTTTTTCTTCGTTTTTAAGGCACCTGCCTTCGACCCGCTTCGGCGATTTTTGACCGATATCGTTTTTAACCGATATCGTTTTGTTGTCCTTGGATTTTTCAGTGTCTTGAGTGAAGCGACGCTCTAGGCCTTCGTTCCATCTCAGTTCCACTGGTTCTCCTATTTCAGGTTCCAATTTCAGGCTACAACTCGCGTTGACACCGTATTCTTCGAACCTCTCGGGCAACTTCTTTCAAAAAATCAGACGATTTCAAATATTCGCGACCGAGTCCGTTGGTTCTTATCCTCAGATTCAACAGTCAATCGTCAGACAATCTCCTTCAAGACTTGGACTCGAACACCGAACACCCCAAGCAGTCTCTCCATTCCTTGAAGCCTGCAAAAGCCCCATGGTTGGTCAGTGGTTCCGGTTGTAGAGACTCATGGCTTTCCCGAGACTTTCCTCGAGCCAGCACTGAATTTGCCGATCCGCCTGCTGCAGGACCTCGTTCAACCTCACCTGCTCGTCGGGTTCAAACACCCCCAAGACGTGCGATGCGATATCCCGAACTGCCTGAACCGGCCGGGCAACACCGATGCGTTGCCGCGGAAAATCCTGAGTTCCCAGGTGCTGTTTGACCGATGCCAAGCCATTGTGCCCCCCCGAACCTCCCGATGGCCGCATCCGAACCGCCCCAATTGGCAGGTCCGCATCATCGGCCACCACCATGATCTGATCGGGAGTGACACGGTAGAATCGACTTAAAGCCGCCACCGCTTCACCGCTCAGATTCATGTAGGTTTGGGGTTTCACGCAGACCACCTTTCGGCCGCCGCATTCACCCGTCGCCACTTCTGAAAAGAACTTCCGCTCCCTCCGCCAACCGGAACACCGGCTGGCGGCGAAGCGGTCTACCACCATGGCACCCGCATTGTGTCGGGTGTGTCGATATTCGTCGCCCGGGTTTCCCAGACCCACAATCAAAACGGGAGGGGTCATGATCACAGGCCCCGAGGCGACGACGCGTCAAATTACTTCTTCTTGGCAGCGGCAGCCGGAGCAGCCTCTTCCTTCTTCTCCTTGATCATCTCAGGCTGCTTGGCTTCAGCGCCCTCAGCGGCCGGGGCCGCTTCAGCCTCGGTCACCGGCGCAGACACGGCGAACACGCGGAGGTGCTTGTCACCCAAGATCGTCACGCCGGCCGGGGCCTGGATTTGACCGATCTGGATCGCCTGACCCACAGCCAAAGCGGAAACGTCGACCAAGATCTGCTCGGGCAGATCCTTGGGCAGTGCAGTCACGCGGAGCTTCTGGAGAACGTGTTCCAAGGTGCCACCGCCACTCTTCACACCCTCTGCTTCGCCAGTGGCCTCCACCGGGATGCGGATCGTGATGAACTCGTCGGACTTCACCTCGTGGAAATCAACATGCAACACCTCGCCGCTGAGCGGATGGTGCTGAACGTCCTGGACCAAGGCCAAACGGGAATTGGCATCTCCGGAAACCTCCAGATCCACCAAAACGATCTCGGAGTGGGCCGAATGGATCAGTTCAACGAAGGACTCGGAATCGACCTCAAGATTCTGCGGGGCAATGGACTTGCCGTAGATGTTTGCAGGGATGCGTCCGGCAGAACGGAGCGCCTTGGAACCCTTGCGCCGCGTTTGGGTGCGGGGGTTCGCCTTCAGCTTCAATGATTTCATAATTTTAGTCGTATCTGCCGAGCCGCACTTGCAAACGGCTTCAGCCCTTAAACTCAAATAGGGAGGTGACCGAGGAATTCGTGTAAATCCGCTTGATCGCCTCTCCCAGCAAACCAGCCACAGAAAGGGTCGTTATATTGACCCCCTCAATAGGCGGGCGGAGGACACTATCGGTGGTGATGAGTTCGTCAATCTCCGATTTTCGCAACCGGTCAATTCCAAGCTCGTTGATCAAGGCATGCGACACGCAAGCCTGAATGCGCCTCGCCCCCCGCTGCTTGAGCAGGGAGGCAGCGTTGACCAGAGTTCCAGCGGTTTCGGTCAAGTCGTCCACCAGCAGGACATTCTTGCCCTCGATGTCACCGATCACCGAAATGGCTTCCGTTTCGGTCGGGCTCTTGCGGCGCTTGGCGACGATGGCCAATTCGGCACCCAAGGTCTGCGAGTAGGCGGCCGCCATCTTGAGACCACCGAGATCCGGGCTCACCACTACGAGATTCGAAGTCTGCTGACGCGAAATGTGTTCCAGCAGCACCGGTGCTGCGTAGAGGTGATCGACCGGAATATCGAAGAAACCCTGAATTTGCTGGGCATGGAGATCCATGGTCAGCACCCGGTTGGCACCGGCAGCGACCAACAAATTGGCCACCAATTTAGCCGTGATGGGCACGCGCGGCTGATCCTTGCGATCCTGCCGGGCATAGCCGTAGAAAGGCAGAACGGCTGTGATCCGAGAAGCACTCGCCCGACGCAGCGCGTCGATCATGATGAACATCTCCATGAGATGTTGGTTGGCCGGCGGGCTGGTGGACTGGATGACAAAGACATCCGTCCCGCGGACGTTCTCGTCGATCTTGACGAAGGTCTCGCCGTTGGGGAACGGCTTCACCGTGGAGCAGCCCAAGGGGATTCCGATGGAATCGCAGATTGCCTTGGCCAGACTTGGATTGGAGTTACCGGTGAAGACTTTCACAGATTTGTCAGACAAGGCCGAATGCAACCGCTACCGACGGCGCTTCGGGCCGCCGAAGGCTCACGGAGTCGGACTCCCCATCGCAAGCGCATTTTCCGTCGGAGCTCAATTGCTTGTCAGGACTGACGCTTGAGGAGGTAGTCTGAAATGGCCTCCAAAGCGACGGCCTTGCCCCGGAAGGGCTTCAGCGCCGCCTCGGCCTTGGCGGTCAATTCCGCAGCAATGACCTTGGATTTTTCCAGGCCCACAATCGACGGGTAGGTGGCTTTCTGAGCCTTCACATCCTTGCCAGCGGTTTTACCCAACTGTTCAGAGGTTTGAGTGACGTCCAGAATGTCGTCGATCACCTGAAAGGCCAGACCCACATGATAACCAAAGTCGGTCAGCGCCTCGAGCTGGGCGGGAGTGCAGTTGGCGCTCATGCCTCCGAGCCGCACCGAACAGGCCAACAAGGCGCTGGTCTTACGCTCATGAATGTAACGGAGTTGTGCGCGCGAAATCTTCTGACCCTCCCCCTCCAAATCGGCCACTTGTCCGGCAATGAGTTGCAGAGAACCTGAGGCCTTTGCAATTTCCATCACGATGTCTTTGGTGCTGTAGCGCTTCCATCCAGAACAGGAAGCGGCGATCTCAAAGGCCTGGGTCAACAAGGCATCGCCTGCCAGGATCGCGATGCCCTCACCGAAGACCTTGTGATTCGTGGGTTTACCGCGGCGCAAATCGTCATTGTCCATGCCAGGCAGGTCGTCATGGATCAGAGAGTAGGTGTGAATGCACTCCACCGCGCACGCCAAAGGCATCGCTGCTGCGTGAGTGCCGCCACAGGCATCGGCCGCAGCCAGGACCAACGCTGGGCGCATCCGCTTGCCACCCGCAAAGAGGGAGTAACGCATGGCCTTGTGGATCGTGGCCGGTTTGGCGGTGGCCTTCGGCAGGAAACGGTCCAGGGCTTTGTCCACCTCACGGGTTTGCGTGGTGATCCAGGAAGCGAGGTCGAATTGGGACATCGGTCCCGCTCTAGTAACTTGCCAGCGACCGGGCTTTCAAGGCGGGATTGGTCCGGAGCATCACATCGAATGAGATGCTTGCCGATTTGACGACCCCGCCCCCGACCACGAGCCTTGCCCTCCGCCCCGATGTCCAGTCCGACCGACATACTTTCTCGCACCACCCGTTTTTGGGAACGCCTAGGTACACCGGAACTCCCGGATCTGGGGCCCGGCCCGAGGGCGGGCACGCTCTCTGAAGACACCGTTGAAATCCGACTTCTGGAACTGACGCGCGAATTGACGCTGACCGTAGCGGCAACGGATCTGCTGTCGGCAACCGCATTGCTGTACCACGACCACCATGACCCTGCACACAATCTGGTCGAGGACCGCGGAGATCGCGATGGCTGCCTGATTCACGCCCTTCTGCACCGGCGCGAACCCGACTACTGGAATGCCGCGTATTGGTTCCGCCGGGTTTCCGGGCACCCGATCTATCGGGCTGCAACGCCCGCAACCATCCGAGCCGCACAAACCCCCGAGGCACGGGCCGTACTGGAACGACTGACCCTCTCTGGAACCCTGGATCCCCTCGCCCTGGTACAAGAATGCGAACGGGCGGCGGAGCGACCGGCAGCCGAATCCATTGCCTACCTGAGAACGGTTCAGCATTTGGAATTCGCGGCATTGGTTGAGCACCTCATCGCCTGACATCCACCCAATCATGATGTCCCTGAGTGATGTGCTGTCGGCAGTCTTGCCGGTTTTTTGTTTGGCACTGGTCGGAATCGGACTCCGTCGGATCCGTTGGTTGACCGAGGAAGCCGACGCGACACTGCTGCGCTTGGTGGTCAATGTCCTGACCCCCTGCCTGATCTTTGACAAAGTGCTCGGCAATCAGGCGTTGCAGCGTGCGGAGAACTTGTTGGTTCCGCCACTGATGGGATTCGGAGGCATCGTTCTCGGCATCGGTCTCTGCTGGCTCTTCCGCCGAAAGGTCGGCCTCAGAACTGATCCTGAGCAACGAACCTTTGCGCTCGTCACCGGTTTGCAAAACTACGGGTATGTCCCCTTCCCGTTGGTCCTCGTGCTGTTCGCCAACCACCCCGACACTCCGGGCGTCCTCTTCGTGCACAATCTGGGTGTCGACATCGCCATGTGGACTCTGGGATTGATGACCCTGGGCCACGCCACCGGCCCCGGTGAATGGCGCAAACTCATTAACGCGCCGCTCGTGGCGATTGTCGTTTCTCTGCTCCTCAACGCCTGTGGTGCGGCTCGGTGGATGCCACGCCCCATTGGGATCACGGCCTCCATGCTGGGTGCCTGCGCATTCCCGCTGGGGATCATGCTCACCGGAGCGATGGTTGCCGACCAGATCCGTCAATTGCATCCCGCACGGTCGGCCGGAGTCCTGTTCTGGTCGGCCCTCTTCCGACTGGGAATCATCCCGGCATTGATGCTCGGAATCGCCCGGGTGCTCCCCTGCTCGGTGGAGATCAAGCGGGTACTGGTCGTCCAAGCGGCCATGCCCGCCGGAGTTTTCCCCATCGTCTTGTCCCGACTCTACGGAGGCGATCCCGCCACGGCTGTCCGCATCGTGGCCGGAACCACGATCTTAAGCCTGATCTCCATACCGCTATGGATCCAGTGGGGCATGGCCTGGCTTCAATTGGCCCCCTGAACCAACAATCCTTTCGGGCCCAGATCAACAGGTCCTGGAATCCGAGCCGTTGCCCGGCAGGGCTGTTGAACACTCACCGCTCACCGCTCACCGCTTACCGGTTGCGGTTGCTGCTCGGTCGAATCAGGTTCCTGACAACTGATGTACGGACTTTCCGAACTCCCTGGTGGCCTCCGAGTCGTCACGGCCACCATGCCCCACTTGGCCAGCGTCGCGGTGGGCATCTGGGTCAACACCGGTGGGCGTCATGAAACCGCCCGCGAAAACGGGGCCGCCCACTTCATCGAGCACATGCTCTTCAAGGGAACCCGTCGGCGTTCGGCCGCACGCATTTCCCAGGATGTTGAAGGCATCGGTGGATACCTCAACGCCTTCACCGATGAAGAGCACACCTGCTTTTACAGCCGGGCGGTGGCCTCCCGTTTGCCGGAACTCATCGACGTACTCTTCGACATGTTCCTCGAGTCGCGTTTCGCTCCCGCCGAGATTGCCAAGGAACGGGACGTCATTTTGGAAGAACAAGCCATGTACCGGGATCAACCAGCCGAACTGGTGCATGACCTTCTCAATCAGGTTCAATTCCCGAATCACCCACTGGGCCGTCCGGTGATTGGCTCAGCGCGCTCGGTTCGCGGGCTTCGCCGCAAGGATCTCCTGGGCTTCCTGGAGCGCCGATACGTCACCGGTTCCACGGTGATCGCCGCCGCTGGAAATTTGAGTCACGACACTTTGGTCAAAGAAGTCGAACGGTGGTCACGGCGATTCCGAGGCGGCGCCCACCCACCCACAGAGACGGCACCCGCGACCCCAGAAAAACCTCGCTGCCTCCTGCATTCCAAAAAAACCGAGCAAACCCACATCGCCCTCGGTTTTCGCACCGCTTCCCGGAAGGACGAACGCCGTTTTGCCCTGCGACTGCTCAATGTCCTCCTGGGTGAGAACATGAGTTCCCGACTGTTCCAATCCATCCGGGAGGAGCACGGGTTGGCCTACAACATCCAGAGCACCGGCACCTCGTGGAGCGACTGTGGTGATTTGGTGATCTCCGCCGGCCTCGAAGATGCGCAGCTAGAGAAGACGTTGAAGCTCATCCTCAAAGAGGTCCAACGCCTCGCAGATCGAGCTCCCGGCAAGGCCGAGTTGTCGCGGGCTCGGGATTATGCGCTGGGCCAGGCAGACCTATCGCTCGAAGGTTCCGAGCAAATGATGATGTGGCTGGGGGAACAAGTTCTGGGATTTGGCAGAGTCGTCCCCCCCGAAGAAACCCGAGCCAGGATCGCTGCGGTTGAACCCGCCGATATCCGCCGAGTGGCGCGCGATTTCTTCATCCCGTCGCGCCTATCTCTGGCTCTGGTGAGTCCGCGCACTTCGGATCGAGGGCTCGGAAACCTGCTCGAGTCGTGGACTGGCAGGTAAGCGACCCGCAACGACTCAACAGCCATCGGATCATTCCTAGGCGGGAACCCCGGCCTCGGCCGAAGGCTTAATCCCAAGGATCCTCCGAAGAGCTTACTTGCTGCTCGATTCCATCACCAAACGCACACCCTCTCCCATGGCGCGTTCCAGCTTTGCTTTGGCCACCGTGTAGTCGCGCAACGCTTGGCTGTATTGGGTTCGAGACAGCTTGAGGGCCGTCTGGGCCGACAAGACTTCCAACTGAGTGCTGCTGCCTG
>CAMATE010000046.1 GCA_945861075.1 Akkermansia muciniphila | reverse complement strand
GGGAGATGATCCTCGGGGCAACGGCCGCGCTGACTTGTGCATCTTTGGTGAGAAGATCACGCCCAACTTGCACAAGATCGCCCGCGACTTTGCCTTGTTGGACAACACGTACTGCGCCGGAATCCTGAGCGCCGACGGGCATCAGTGGTCCACCACGGCTTTCTCCACCGATTACATGGAGAAGTCCTTCGCTGGATTCCCGCGCAGCTACCCGGACGGCATGGGCGAAGACGAAGACGATGCCCTGGCATATTCTCCGGCGGGCTTCATCTGGGACAATGCCCTGAAGCACGGCAAGACCTTGCGCAATTACGGCGAGTTCGCCGCCCCCACCATCCGCTGGCGCGATCCCAAGAAGAAAGGTTCCATCTCCTATCTGCCCTGCTACCGGACTTGGAAGGGCGAGTCCGACGAGGTGATTTTCTCCAGTCGGGCGATGGTGCCGACCCTGGTTCCGCACACGCCGACCAATTACGTGGGCTGGGAAATGTCGGTGCCCGACCAGTACCGGGCCGATCACTTCATCCGCGAGCTCAAGTCCTTCGAGGCCAGCGGTGAACTCCCTCAGATGATCCTCATCTGCCTGCCCAACGACCACACCAGTGGCACCTCCGCGGGCCAACCCACGCCGGCGTCGTGCGTCGCCGACAACGACTTGGCCTTCGGTCGCATCGTTGAAGCGGTCAGTCACAGCCAGTTCTGGAAGGAGACCCTGATTCTGGCCATCGAGGACGACCCTCAGGCCGGTTGGGACCACGTCAGCGGCTACCGCACCACGGCGTTTTGTGTCAGCCCCTACACCCGGCGCGGCGCGGTGGTTTCGACCCAGTACAACACCACCAGCCTCATCCGGACCATGGAGCAGGTGCTGGGCATGAGGCCCATGAACCAGTTCGACGCCAGCGCCACGCCGATGTCCGACTGCTTCCAGGACACGCCGGATTTTACCCCGTACACCGCCGTGCCCAACAACGTGCCGCTCGATCAGATGAACCCGCCCGCCAAGGCGCTCTTGAACCCCATCTTGCGGCGCGATGCCGAGGTCTCGGCCCGTCTGAACTTCCGCGAGGTGGACAAGGCCCCGGAAGACGTCTTGAACCGCATCCTCTGGAATGCCATGGCCGGTACGGAGCGTCCCTATCCGGAATGGGCCACCACCCCGGATGCTGACGACGACGATGATTAGCCCCATGCTGCCCGTCCAATGAGCGACGAGGCGTTTCGTCCCCCGGGGGATTGTCCGGTTTGCGGGGAGTTTGTTCCGCGCAAGGCCCTGTCTTGCGCTGGTTGTGGCGCTTCGCGGGATTCCGGTTGGAACGAAGAAGCCAGTGTCTCCGGGCTCGATTTGCCCGACGACGAGGCGTTCGACTACGACGACTTTGTCGCCCGCGAGTTCGGTCAGGGGCAGCCCAAGAAAACGGACCGTCGCCGGTTCTGGACGGTCGTCGGGCTGGTGCTGATCCTGGCCATGGCCGCCTCGCTGCTGGCGGTGTTCCGGTGGCACTGAAGCCTGGATGTTGGTCTGGTGTTCAATTCCCAGGGGAGCCGTGTTGACACTGTGAACCCAAGACGCCCCTGACGATCACCCAGACCCAGATCGGGTCGGGCCATTCGAAATGAGGGTTTCGAGCCGACCCTCCACGCCGTGGAGGACGGAAGATCTGCAGGGTCTGGGGTGCTTCAGCGGACTCCACCCAGCCACGCCCAGACGCCGGAGGGCTCGTGGTAGTCGGGGATGGCGTAGTCGGCTCCGGCTTCGGTGAGGCGCTGGCGCTTGGATTCGTCCCAGCGGCCCGAATGCCAGTGCTCTTCGTCCGCAGCTACCGCGATGGCCCTGCCTGCGGCCAACTTGGTCTCGGAGATTTCCACCGCGCCGTCACCGAACGAGACCAGTGATCGCACCGGGTCCAGGCCATGGGCTTCGATGATGCTTCGGATGGCGTGCCGCTTGTGGAAGGAGGTGTCGGTCAGGCCCGTGGGCCCGTGGATGCGCTCGCCGAAGAAACCCCGGACGCCGAGGCAATCCACCTCGGCGGACACGGCTGGCCGTGGTGTTCCGCTGACGATGTGCAAGGTGGCTCCGGCGGCCTGGAAGCGTTCCAAGAAGGCGCGTGCGCCCCGGACCATGTAGTGGTCAGCCGTGTGGGCTCCATCACGGATCGAATCCGTGCGCTCACGGATCAATCGACCGAGCCGTTCCTGGAAATCATCCTGATAACGATCGGGAGGCCACGGCGTGCCGCCCCGTTCGGCAACCAGGGCTCCGAGGCGTTCCATTTGGTGGATGCTGGGGCGGCCATTGAGCGCCCAGATTTCCCGATGGGCCATGGCCGAGCGATTTTCGGTCGACTCGCCGTTGGCCGCCGGAAGGAACTCCAGCCATTGCCGCAGCATGACCTCGCCCCACCCGGCGCGAATGAACGACAGGGTTCCGTCCCAGTCGAAGACGATATGCAGGGAATTCATGTCAGAGGCTTACAGGCAACCCGGTGCGGATCGATTCGGCTTCGGCCTCGCAGACGGCGACGGCGGCTGCGCCGTCGTCGGCGGTGACCACCGTCGGGGTTTTTCCAGCGCGGATGGATTCCACGAAATGTCGGATCTGGCCCGCGTAGCCGTTGGGTCCGTCGAGCTTGAGGGTCTCCGCGGGCTGGCCTTCCACATAGCGGCGCAAAGCCTCGGTGCCGCGAGACGAGTCGTAGTCGAGGGTGGCCTTCTCGAGCACCACCGTGTAGGCCATGCAAAATCCGAAACCTGGGGTCATGGCCCAACTGCCCTCGGCACTCACCACCGCGCCGCTGGCGGTGTCGTATTGCGACACGACATGGTCGATGCCCCCACTCACCCGGGTGTGCCCCCGAGAGAAGACGCTGGACGGGTGGCCAAAGCAGTGCCGGATGAAGTCCACATCGTGGATGTGCAAGTCGAGCAGGGCCCCGCCGGAGTCGGCCGCGCTGAGGAAGTGACCGTGACCCCAGCCCGGAGCTTGGGCCACCCGGCGGAACCGGGCACTCAAGACCCGCCCGTAGTGTCCGCCCACGATGGCGTCATGGGCCGCCTGCCATTCCGGCCAGAACCGCAAACACATCGCCGGCATGAGGAACACTCCGCGGGTTGCCGCCTCGCGGGCCGCCTCGGCCAAACGTCGGCCTTCCTCGGCCGTGCGGGTCATGGGTTTTTCCACCAGCACGTGTTTGCCGGCCTTCAGTGCGGCGATGGCCAGTTCAATGTGGGTCTTCGTCGGCGTGGTGATGTCCACGATGTGGATCGCCGGATTGGCCAGGAATTCGGAAATATCCCGGTAGGCGCGGACTTGCGTCATGTCGAGCCGCACGCCATTGGGGTCGCCCACGTTGCCGCCGACCCGGGTGAGGTCGCCGTCAAGATTGCGGCCGCTGGGGTTGCAAATGGCTCCCACCGCGGTGCCCGGCACGTGGGCCAGTGCCTGAATGTGGGTCGCGGCCATGAAGCCCAGACCCAAGAATCCGAATTGCAGCGTCATTGGCTCTAGGCAATCACGGGCTGCAGTGGATGACAACCGGGGAGGGGACTCTCTGGCGGCGCTCGAATCGCTGGCCCGCCGTGCGCAGTTTGCGCTTTCGGTCTGGCTCGGGCCGGGTTGGAATGCCGGTCGATTTCCCGGATGAGCATCATCAAGACCATGGTGGGTGTCGTCGGCGTCGTGCTGGCGGTGGTGGGCGTTTCGGCGGCCACTCCGGGGTCGGCCACGAAATCGTCCGTCGATTCGGCCTCGCACTGGGCATTTCAGCCGGTCCGCGATCCGGTGCCGCCTGCGGTCGCCAATGCGTCCTGGTGCCGATCGGCATTGGACCGATTCATCTTGGCCGGACTCGAGCGGCAGGGCCGAAAGCCCGCGCCAGAGGCCGACCGCCGGACGTGGATTCGGCGGGTCACCTTGGATCTCACAGGCCTGGCTCCTTCCCAGGAGGAAATCGAGAGCTTCGAGCGGGATTCCTCACCCAATGCCGCCGAAGCGGTGATCGACCGATTGCTGGCCTCTCCCCGTTATGGCGAGCGTTGGGGGCGGCATTGGCTGGATGTGGTCCGGTATGCCGACACCGCGGGCGAGACTGCCGACTATCCCGTGCCGGTGGCTTGGCGCTACCGGAACTATGTCATCGACGCCTTCAATGCCGATAAGCCGTACCTCGAGTTCGTCTCCGAGCAGATCGCCGGGGATTTGTTGGCCCGAAATGGCCCGCGTGAGCGCTATGCGGAGCGCGTGGCGGCCACGGGTTTTCTGGCCATTTCCCGGCGCTTCGGCTTCGACTCCGAGAATTATCACCACCTGACCCTCCAAGACACCATCGACACGATGGGTCAGACGTTTCTGGGGCTGACCCTAGGGTGTGCCCGCTGCCACAACCACAAGTACGACCCGGTCCCTGCGACCGATTACTACGCCCTGTACGGTATCTTCGAGAGCACCCGCTTCGCCTTTCCGGGGTCGGAACAGAAGCAGCGTTCGCGGGCCATGGTTCCGCTCATCCCGCCCGAGGAGTCCCTGCCACGCTGGCGGGATTATGAAAACCGGCTGGCTTCCCTCACGCGAACCGTCCAGCGGGCGGGGTTGCCGGTGCCCTCGGCGTTGCTGCGGTCCATCGATGACTTGGATGGGGACTTTGAACTGCAAGCTCCGGCATCGGGCGGCAGCAAAGGGGTCTTGGTGCCACCTTGGGTGTATGACGGGCCCATCGCCGTCACCACCGATGCGCAAAGCCCCTTCAAGCACCGTTACCCGGGAGGCCGCGTTGGGGCCTCCATTCCGGCGGGGACCCAAACATGGCACTTGGGCCAGGCCTTGCACCGGCTGGGGCGGTCGGTTCGCGATGCCCATCGTCTCTCCATCAATCTCGATTTGAAAACCCTACCGGATCCGATGGTCGGCCCGGGTTCCCACCGGTTTTGGGTCGGGCACGACGGCGGCCCACCGGCTTTGGAAGTGCTCATCTCTGCCCAGAGCCTGTCCCTGCGCACGGGTTCAGGCGTTCCGGTGGCTTTGGGAACGGTTACTCCCGGTTCGTGGGTGAATGTGCAGCTCGACTTGGACCGGAAGGCCCGGACCGTGTCGGTGCGTCTGGGGACGCCGGGATCCGTCCGGTCGGTGGGTCCGCAACAGTTGGCCCGCGACTGGGATGGGGTCCTCGATTTTGTGGGCCTCGATTCCGGTGCTGCGGGAACCGGCGCTGGAACGGAAAGCGGGGCCGCGGCTTCGCGTCCGGGACTGTGCTTGGATAATTTGGCGATCCAACCCGAGCCCTTGGCTCCGGTCTCCACCGAGGTAGCTTCGGCATCGTTGACATCACCTTCGGAACAGGCGCTTTCGGAACGCGATGCGCTGGAGCGGGAGTTGGCCTCCTTGCGCGGCATCGACGGCGGATTCGAAGGCCAGAAGGCCGGATCCCCACCGGCCAAACCGTGGCGGCCGGGGCCCAACAGCCGCGTCCGAATCCGGCCAGAGTCCCAGAGCCCCTTCACCGGATGGAGGCCACTGGGAGCCTTGGGCATTCACATGCCGGGCGGTCCGGCTTATGACGGTTTTGGACAAAGTCTCTCACCGGCTTGGAAGCGGGATCAGACATCGCGACTTCACGCGGCCTTTGATTTCCGGTGCGGCGAGGTTCCTGCCGGTGGTGGCGGAGAACCCGAGGGCACCTGGCGATTCTACTTGGGTCACGGTGCAGGCACCTCGGCGGCGGTGGAGCTTTTCTGGTCCGGCTCGGAGTTGTTCCGCATCGATGGCGACCGCAAGGAGGTCGTTGCACCGCTGCGTCGCGGCCAATGGTATCAGGTGGGGCTCGTTCTGGACATGAAGGCCCGCCGCTACGAGGCGACGTTGCGAGGCAGTGGAGCCGGGGAAGCCAGCACTCCGGTGGTCTTTTCAGGGGCGCTTTACCCGGGATGGGATGGCGCCATTGATGATGTTTTCATTGATAGCTATGGGCACCGCTCGGGTCCGAAGCCGGCGCTGGATGCGGACAATTTCGCCGTGCAAGAGGCCCCGCTGCCGGCGGTGGATGCCGCGGTGGCCGTGGCGGTTTCCGAAAATCCCGGAGCCGGGGAACGCCGTCGCCAGCGATTCATCGAGATCGAAGCCCGTCTGAAAACCCTTCAAGAAGGAGCCGAGGCCGCCGCCCGGGAGTTGGAGCAACTCTTGGTGGATGGCCCCTTTCCATTGGCCTATGGCGTGTCCGAAGGCACTCCTCGGGATGCTGTGGTTCAGGTGCGGGGCGAACCCGACCAACCGGGTCAGCGGGTGCGCCGGGGTGCCTTGTCGGCCTTGGGCCTGAACCCCATGGCTCCGGCCACGGCCACCAGCGGTCGTCTGGAACTGGCCCGTTGGTTGACCGATCCGGCCAATCCGCTGCCGGTGCGGGTGATGGTCAACCGGATTTGGCAACAGCACTTCGGTCGCGGTCTGGTGGAATCGGCCAATGACTTCGGCCTCCGGGGACAGGCTCCCAGTCACCCGGAGTTGTTGGATCACCTTGCTTCCGAATTCCGACGTACCGGTGGTTCGATCAAGGCCTTGCACCGACTCATCCTCAACAGTGCCGTGTATCGGCAGCGGAGTGAGCCAGAGCCGTGGGTGGCAGAAGGTTCTCCAGTGCGTCCCGGGCCGGAGACGGCATCTTGCCCCGTGGACGACCCTGCTGCGGCCGGTGCTCCTGGTGCCTCGGCTGCGGTTCGTGGCAACTCCTCGGCTCGTGACCCAGGCGACGGGTTTTCACCATTCCCCCGCCGCCGTTTGGGCGCGGAAGAAACCCGGGATGCCATCCTGGAGGCGTGTGGCGACTTGGATTTGTCGGTCGGGGCGGGGCATCCGTTCCCGTCTCCCACGCGATGGGGGTACACCCAGCACGGCCCGTATGTGGCCTCCTATGACCACCACCGCCGCAGCGTGTACCTCATGACGCAGCGCATCCAACGGCATCCGTTCCTGGCGCTCTTCGACGGGGCGGATCCCAATGCCAGCACGGCCGTTCGCCGCACCACCACGGTGCCGTCGCAGGCACTATTCTTCCTTAACGATCCCATGGTGCATCGGGAGGCGGAGCAGCTTGCTCGCTCTGCTCAGACAGGCTCTCAGACTCGCGAGACCACGGAGTCGGCCCAGGTGGCTTGGGTGTTCCGGCGCATTCTCCGACGTTCTCCGGAACCGGCTGAAGTGGCCGAGGCGGCCGCATTCCTGGCCCAGTACCGGAACGCTCTAAAATCACCGGCCTCGTCGGAAGCCAGCACCCAAGCCCTGTCTGCGTGGATCCGGGTCCTTTTGGGTAGCAATGAGTTCCTGACCGTGGATTAGCCTGAGGCCTCACCCCACCTGATTTGCCATGAACCCTCATGCAGCCTTTGATCCCCGCCGTCGCGGCTTTTTGCGATCCATGGTTGGCGGCTCCCTGATGTTCCCGGGCATTGTCAGGGACCTTCTTGCCCGGGAGGGCAGCCTCGGGGGTCCCAGCGCCGATCCGCTGATTCCCCGCGCGCCGCATTTTACCCCCAAGGCCAAGCGGGTGATCTTCCTGTACATGAGCGGTGGGGTTTCCCATGTCGATTCGTGGGATCCCAAGCCGCGGTTGTTCGCCGATGCGGGCAAGACGGTGACCGTTGATGAGTTCCAGGGGCGCAAAGGCAACTTCACCATGTACGCCAAGCGGCCCCAGTGGGAATTCGCCCGGCATGGCCGATGCGGCACCGAGGTGAGTGGTCTCTTTCCCCACATGGCCCGGTGTGTGGACGACTTGTGCGTGATCCGGTCGATGACCTCCGACCACACCAATCATTACGAGGCCACCCTGGGCATTCACACCGGGTCCTTCACCTTTGCCCGACCCAGCATCGGATCCTGGGTCAGCTATGGCCTGGGCACCGAGAACAGCAACCTGCCGTCCTTCGTGGTCATCGCACCCAAGAGCCCGTATGCCGGGGGGCAGGTCTGGGCCAGTGATTTCCTGCCGGGGGCGCATCAGGGCACCTGGGTGGTGCCGGGTCAGGAACCGGTGGCCAATGTGCGCAGGCGTTCCCCGTCCGAAGAACTTCAGGCCCTGGAGATGGCGGCCATGAACCGCATGAACCTCCGGCATCGGGCGGCCCGTTCTGCTGACCCCCTCCTGGCGGCTCGGATGAAGTCCTTTGAGACGGCCTTCGGCATGCAAATGGAGTTGCCCGAGCTCTTCGATTTGTCGCGCGAAACCGATGCGACCCATGCGCTGTATGGTCTGGAACGAGGCAGCACCCGGGGGTTTGCCTGGCAGTGTCTGGTGGCCCGAAGACTCGCTGAACGTGGTGTGCGGTTCATTGAATTGATCGATTCGGGCTCGTCCGACAACTGGGATGCCCATGGCGACATGACCTTGCATGGCCCCTTGGCGGCCAATGTGGATCGGCCCATCGCCGGGTTGCTCAATGACCTGCGCCAGCGCGGCATGCTCGAAGACACGCTGGTCGTCTGGACGAGCGAATTCGGCCGGACTCCCTTCAACGCCACGGCCGATCACCGGGGGCGCGAACACCATCACTGGGTGTTTTCCTCTTGGCTGGCCGGAGCCGGGGTGAAGGCCGGGTCGGTCTACGGGGCTTCGGATGATTTGGGCATTCGGGTGGCCACCGACCGCGTCCACGTCCATGACTTTCACGCCACCATCCTTCACCTCCTAGGGTTCGATCATGAGCGGTTGACCCACCACCACAATGGCCGGGATTATCGCCTCACCGACGTGGCGGGAGAGGTGGTTCGAGGGGTCTTGTCATGAAGTTGTCACCTGAGGATTTACGCTCCCTTCGGCCGTCCGCGTTTGACATTGTCAACGCCCCTTCCTTAACTCACCCGCACTTCTTCCCGAGGCCATCGCTCTCCTGAGCATGGCTGACGGAAAATCCTGAGGACACCGTGGCTGCCAAAGACGATTTTCTGCTCGAAACCATGCTCGACATGGGTCTCACGACCCATGAAGCCGTTGAAGAGGTGCGTCCCGAGGCCGAGTCCTCGGGCGAAGGCGTGGTAGACACCCTGGTCAAGACCGGCCGACTCGAGGCCTCTCTGGTCGTCATGGCCAAATCGACGTACTTCGGCGTCGAGATGGTCAACCTGTCCGAGACCCGCCTGACCGACGAGGTGATCAATGCCGTGCCCCGGCACGTGGCCCGCAAGTACAATGCGGTCCCGGTGGCCGAGCATGACGGAACCGTGGTGGTGGCTTTGGCCGATCCTTCCGACATTGAGGCCATCGACGGACTTCAGGTTTCCCTGGGCAAGACCCTCGAGTACCGCGTGACCAGCGAGGAAGACCTCAAGGCCGCCCTCGACAAGTACTACGGCAGCACTAGTTCCGGTGGACGAGGCGATTCCGACATCGCCAGGATGATCCAAGACATCACCGAGGGTGAGGTCGAGGTCAGTGCACTCAAGGGCGATGTGAAGGCCGACAGCGAGGCCCTCGACGCAGACGCGCCCATCATCCGACTGGTCAACCAGATCATCGTCGACGCCTTCAAGCTCCGGGCCTCAGACATTCATCTCGAGCCCATGGGCAAGCGCTTCCGCCTGCGCTACCGCATCGACGGCATGATGACCGAGATGAAGGACATCCCGAAGCGCCTGCAGGCTCCGGTGATCGCCCGTCTCAAGATTTCTTCGGGAATGAGCATCGCTGAGAAGCGCATTCCTCAGGACGGTCGTATCCAGACCAACGTGGGCGGCAAGGTCATTGACCTTCGCGTCAACGTCATCCCCTGTTCCCACGGCGAATCCATCGTCATGCGTATTTTGGACAAGTCCGGCCTCCGGCTGGGTTTGGCCGAATTGGGGTTCATGGCCGACGATCAGGCCAATTTCGAGCGGATGATCGCCTTGCCCGACGGCATCCTCTTGGTCACAGGCCCCACCGGCTCCGGCAAGACGACCACGCTCTACAGCTGTCTCAACTACATCAACCGTCCGGACCGCAAGATCATCACGGTGGAAGACCCGGTCGAGTACATGCTCGCGGGAATCAACCAAGTCCAGGTCCACGAGCACATTGGTTTCACCTTCGCCGCCGCGCTGCGCTCCATGCTCCGTCAGTCGCCCAACGTGATCATGTTGGGAGAAATTCGTGACATGGAGACCGCGACCATCGCCATCAATGCGTCGCTGACCGGTCACTTGGTCTTCTCCACGCTACACACCAACGATGCTCCGTCGGCAGTGGCCCGTTTGATCGACATTGGCGTGAAACCGTTCTTGGTTGCGTCATCTGCACGCTGCCTCATGGCCCAGCGTCTGGTCCGCAAGGTCTGCAAAAAGTGCGCCGCGCCGCACACCCTGACCGAGCAGGAGATCGCGGGCTTGGGCTTCACCCCGGAGCAGGCCGCCGCGGCCACCGCCCGCAAAGGCAAGGGCTGCCCCGAGTGCAACAAGACCGGCTGCAAGGGGCGTTTCGGCCTCTTCGAGATCTTCAACATCAACGACGAGGCCCGGAAGCTCATCTACGACAAGGTTCCTTCCAACGTCCTTCGCAATCGAGCCCGCGAAATGGGCATGCGCACCCTCCGCGAAGACGGCATGCGCAAGGTTCTGGCCGGAGTCACCACGGTGGACGAGGTTGTCCGGGCCACCGTGTCGGAACACTGATGCGACCGACCAAAACCATGACTGGCCCTGGATTTGCTCATTTTTCTGCGGTGGTACCGGCCCCGATGGGTCTCTGCCGCCTCCACTGAACGCCCCCACCGATCCTTAGCAACTTTCCGAACCGCCCATGTCCTACCAGATGTCCGACTTGTTGCAGTTGATGGTCTCCGAAGGCGGAGCCGACCTGCACATCCGGGTGAACATTCCCCCCGTCATCCGCATCCACGGCATTCTCCAACGTGTGGACGGACCGCCGCTGCGTCCGGAAGACACCGAGGAGTTGATGCGCTCCATCACCTCCGAAGACCACATCCAGCAAATCCGCGAAAAGGGCGGTGCCGACTTCGGGTTCGCCTTCGGTGAGATGGCCCGCTTCCGTGTGAGCGCCTTCAAGGAGAAGGGCAACTTCGCCCTCGTCCTGCGGCAGATCCCTTCCAAGCTGCTCACGATGGAGCAAATTGGTATCCCGAACAGCGTCCGGAATCTGATCAACAAGCCCCGCGGTTTGGTGCTGGTGGTGGGTCCCACTGGTTCGGGCAAGACCACCACGCTGGCCTCGCTCCTCAACATCCTCAACGAGGAGAAGGACGAAGCCCACATCATCACCATCGAAGACCCCATCGAGTACTACCACAAGCACAAGAAGGCGGTGGTCACTCAGCGGGAGGTCAATGTCGATGTGCCCTCCTTCGCCGAGGCGCTGCGTCGCGCGTTGCGTCAAGATCCCGACATCATCCTCGTGGGTGAGCTTCGCGACTTGGAAACGATGGAAGCGGCCATCACGGCGGCCGAAACCGGTCACTTGGTCTTCGGAACCCTGCACACCACGGGTGCGGCCAAGACCATCGACCGTATCGTCAACGCCTTCCCCCAGAACCAGCAGGAGACCATTCGCATCCAGCTCTCCACGGTGCTTCAGGGCGTGATTTCCCAATTGTTGGTGCCCCGTATCGACAAACCGGGCCGTGTTGCGGTGTTCGAGATTATGATCAACACCCCGTCAGTCGCGGCGCTGATCCGTGACAACAAGACCTTCCGTATCCAGTCCGACATCCAGACCGGCTCGAAGTACGGCATGGTCACCCTCGACGGCTTCCTTCTCGACAAGTGGCAGGCGGGCATGATCTCCGAAGAGGACGTCATCACCAAGTCGCTGGATCCCATGACCATCACCCAGAAGCTGGACGAAATTCGCGCCGCCAAGGCCGAGACCCAGGCCCGCAAGTAACCCTCACCGACACCCAACCGCCATGGCCGAAGCAATCTCCCATCCACTCATCGCGCTCATCCGAGAGCGCGGGTTCCTGGACGCCCTGCAAATCGAGGAGATCGGCCAAGAGGTGCAGCGCAGTGGCAAGTCGGTGGTCCAAATCCTTCAGGATTACGGACTGCTCGATCTCGATTCCATCCTCCAGATCATGGCCGACCACCTTGGCACCATGGTGGTCACCCTGGAGCCGGACACCATTCCTCCCGAGGCCATTGCCGCGGTGCCCAACGAGACGGCCCGGATGTACCAGGTGGTTCCGATGGCCTTGTACGGCGACACCCTGCAAATCGCCATGGCCGACCCGCTCAATCCTCAGACGATGGATGAGCTGGGTTTCGCCCTGAAGCATACCTTGCAAGTGGTTGTGGCCAACCCGGCCGAGGTGTCTGCGTGCATCGAGAAGTTCTACCCGCCTCAGGCCGATCTCGGTTACGCCGCCCTGCTCAAGGAATTGGGGGGCGACGGGGAAGTTTCCAAGGAAGACGACGCACCCAAAGGCATGTCCATCTCCTTGGACGATGCGGTCAACGACGTCCCCGTGGTGAAGTTCGTCAATCTCGTCCTCATGCAGGCGGTGCAGGACCGCGCTTCGGACATCCACTTCGAACCCTTCGAAGACGAGTTCAAGATCCGCTACCGCGTCGACGGTGCCCTCTACGAGATGGCCCCGCCGCCCAAGCATTTGGCCACGCCTGTGACTTCGCGTCTGAAGATCATGGCCAACCTGAACATCTCCGAGAAACGCCTCCCGCAGGACGGGCGTATCAGCACGGTGATCGCGGGCAAACAGGTGGATCTCCGTCTCTCGACGCTCCCGACCGCTTTCGGCGAGTCCGTGGTGCTCCGCGTGCTCGATCGTGGTGCGGTGCAGTTGGAACTCAAGACCCTGGGCCTTCCCAAGGACGGTTACGACTTCATCATTGAGACCATCAATCAGCCCAACGGCATTTTCACGGTCACCGGGCCCACCGGTTGCGGCAAGACGACGACCCTTTATTCCTGTCTGCGGCACATCAACCAGATCGACACCAAGCTGCTCACGGTCGAAGACCCGGTAGAGTTCGACATCGAGGGCATCATGCAGGTGCAGGTCAATGAGTCGGCCGGCATGACCTTCGGCAAGGCCCTCCGCGCCTTCCTCCGTCAGGATCCCGACATCATCATGCTCGGTGAAATCCGCGATCTTGAAACCGCCCAGATCGCCGTCCAGGCATCGCTGACCGGTCACTTGGTGTTGTCCACCTTGCACACCAACGACGCCTCCGGCGCCGTAACTCGTATGGTGGACATGGGCGTCGAGCCCTTCCTGATCTCATCCACGCTGTTGGCCGTTCTGGCCCAACGACTGGTGCGCCGCATTTGCACGAGCTGCCGCACGCCGTTCGAGCCCAGCGAGTCGCAGTTGCAGAACATGAATCTGTCGGCCCACGACATTGGCGACAAGGTGTTCTACTACGGCCGCGGTTGCCCCAATTGCAACGACACCGGCTACAAGGGCCGCAAGGGCATTTATGAGTTGCTGGCCGTCTCCGATGCGATCCGCAACCTCATCAACGACCGCGCACCGACCGTTGTGGTCCGCCAGAAAGCCATCGAACTGGGCATGGTAACCTTGCGCGAAGATGGCCTCCGCGGTATTTACGCGGGCGAGACCACCGTCGAAGAAGTACTGAAGTACACCTGAGTCCGTCACCCGATTCCGTCTGGATATTCCGACGACACCGATTTCACGAGGATACCGATATGGCCAAATTCAACTACGTTGCCATGGATAGCACTGGCAAGGAGACCAAGGGTGTCCTCGATGTGGGCAGCCAGGCCGAGGCCCTGAACCGTCTGAAGGAAATGGGCTTCCTGCCGACCAAGGTCACCGAGGTCGCGCCGCCCAAATCCGACGCCAAGGGCGGCAAGGCCGCCGCCGGTGCCAAGGGAGCGGCCGGAGGCAAGGGCGCCAAGAAGGGCGGGGGCCAAATCAACATCAAGATCCCCGGATTCGGTGGCAAGGTGAAGGCCAAGGTGCTCACCACCTTCACCCGTCAGTTGGCCACGCTGGTGGAAGCGGGTCTGCCCCTGTTGCGCGGTTTGCGCGTGCTCGAAAAACAGGAGCGCAACCCGCTGCTCAAGAAGATCTTGGGCGATCTTTCCCTCTCCATCGAAGGCGGTTCCACCTTCTCCGAAGGTCTGGCTCAGCACCCCAAGGTCTTCAATCGCCTCTTCATCAACATGGTGAAAGCGGGCGAACTGGGCGGTGTTCTCGAGGTCGTCCTCAAGCGTTTGGCCGAGTTCATGGAGAAGGCCGAGAAGATCAAGGGCAAGGTCGTCGCGGCCATGTTCTACCCGATCGCGGTCATGGTCGTCGCGGTGGGCATCGTGGCGCTGCTGATGATCGTCGTCGTGCCGAAGTTCAAGATGATCTTCGCCGACTTGCTGGGTGGGGACGCGGGCATGCCCGAGTTCACCCTGTTCGTCCTGAAGATCTCCGAGACTCTCAAGGACAACACGGTCATTTTCCCGGATTGGTTCTTTGGTGGCATGCCCTTCCCGGGTCAGGTGGTCTGGGGCATCGCGATCTTCGTGATCGTTTTCAAGTTCACGATCAAGACCAAGAAGGGCATGTGGTACTTCGACAAGTTCAAGCTCAACATGCCTGCGCTCGGTCCGGTTATCAGCAAGGTGGCCATCGCCCGCTTTACCCGAACCCTGGGCACGCTGGTCCAGTCGGGTGTGCCCATCCTTCAGGCTCTGAACATCGTTCGTGAAACGGCGGGCAACGTGGTGGTGGCCAAGGCAGTCTTGGACATCCATGAATCGGTCAAGGAAGGTGAAACCATCACCGCTCCGCTCGAGAAATCAGGCGTATTCCCGCCGATGGTGGTGTCGATGGTGGACGTCGGCGAGCAAACCGGTGCACTGCCTGAGATGCTCCTGAAGATCTCCGACAACTACGACGAAGAGGTGGACAACGCCGTCTCGGCCATGACCTCCCTCCTCGAGCCGATCATGATCGTCTTCTTGGCGGTGGTCGTCGGTTCCATCGTTATCGCGATGTTCCTCCCGCTCATCAAGTTGATGGAAACCCTCGGTGGCGACGCCGGCGGTGGCGAATAAGGATCACCCCTCGAGGGCGATCCGAGAGTTCAACGTGTTTTTTTGACCGGATACTCGGAGCTTCCTTGACCGGACTCGTGTGCAGGTGTAAATACAAAGTAGTTACATTGAATGCGCATTGGCCATACGCGGATAGATTGGATGGACTGAATGGAGTTCGACTGGAACAACCTGCCGTTCGAACTCGACGGCTCGATTTCGATCCCTGCAATCGAGGAGTCGTTCGAAGACCCCTTTGCCATCCGCTTGTTGCCCGATTCGACGCGATTCGGTGTTCAGGCCCGTTTCTTCAATCTGGGAAAATCCGCGGCCGGGCAGGGGTTGTTCAGCGTGTACCGAACCAACGGCAAGGTGATCCGGGTGATCTTGTCGCGGCCGTTCAGCGAGTCCGAGGCCTACTTCTACCAACGGCGAATGAGCCAGTCGCTTGCCTCCTGATC
The DNA here is from genome assembly GCA_945861075.1 of Akkermansia muciniphila. Classification (GTDB taxonomy): domain Bacteria; phylum Verrucomicrobiota; class Verrucomicrobiia; order Limisphaerales; family UBA9464; genus SXXZ01. Next base: position 2,379 of record CAMATE010000046.1, on the reverse strand, counting down.
CCATCCCCCGGGCTTGCCCGGGCCAGAGTCCATGAATCTTCAAACCATCCAGTCGTGGGACGATGTCCCGCTCTTCGACAGCGAGCAGGCCGAAGCCGATTTCTGGGCCGAGAACCAGGTGGATCAGCGCTTGATGGAATTGTCGGCCACCGCCAGTTCCGAGCAGTCCGAATCGGTCACCATCACCTTGCGAATGGATCCCCGGATGCTCAGTCGGATCAAGCGTTTGGCCCGTTCCCGGTTCCTCAACTACCAGAGCATGATCAAACAATGGTTGAGCGAGCGCATGGAAAAGGAATTGAAGGACCGCTGATCCTTCGTGAAAGTCAGCCCTCCCGCGTGAAGCCATGAGATTGCGCAGTCCATACTCCCAGAACCCGCCGGCCCTCCTCCGGCAGGTGGCTGCCTTCACCCTGCTCGAACTGCTCGTGGTGATGTCCATCATCGGCATTCTTGCGGGCATGGTGGTGGGCTTGGCGCCAGCGGCGGCGACCAAGATGAAGGAGGCGCGTGTGCGCACCGAACTGCAGCAGTTGGTCCTGCTGATCGAGGCCTACAAGACGCGTTTCGGAGTGTATCCCCCCGATGGGGTTCAACGGATTTCGGTCGCGGGTCAGGGTTTTCAAACCGTGTCCAATCCGGCCTTGAGTCCCCTCTTCTACGAATTGTCCGGTGTGTACCTGACCAACGCTGCCAGCTCCGACGGTTACTTCATCCCGCGCGCCGATGCCGATGACGGCGATGGCATCCGTTCGGCTGAGTTGCAAACGTGGTTCGGTCGTGAGGGCATCCTCAACGCCAAGCCCTACGAATTGCGTAATCGTCTCTTTGTCACCGATTTCAAGGAAGGCCAGTATGCCGAGGTTTTCCGCAACCGCACCGATGCCGGTTACGCCGACCTCGAAGTGTTGGCGGTGGGTTTTTCTTCCGATGCGTCTGGCAAGCGGGTCAATGGCTTGGCTTGGCCTAACAACCGGACCGACCACCCCGTGCCCTCCAACAAAGGGCTGAATCCGTGGCGCTATGTTTCAACCAATCCCACCAACAATCCCGGCGGCTTCGACTTGTGGGCCGAGATTCCCGTTGGCCGGGATCGCGTGAAAGTTATCGGCAACTGGAAGGAAGCCAACTGATGGCTCAAGCTCGATTTCTTTTAATCCCGAATAGCCCATTCCCTGTTTCGCCCTGTCATCGCGTTTCCCAACACCCCATTTCACCAGCGTCAGAGAACCCATGAAGACCCGAACGACTGCCCAACGCCGGAGCGCCTTCACGCTCATCGAACTCCTCGTCGTCATCGCCATCATCGGCATCCTCGCCGCCATGCTCTTGCCGGCCATCGCCACTGCGACCACCAAGGCCAAGTCGGCCAAGGCCAAGGTCGAGGTCACCGGCATCGTGGGTGCGATCAATTCCTATCAGGCCGATTATTCCCGGTTGCCCGCCACCAAGCGCACTCGGGATGCCCACGGCGTGGCCACCCGTCCGGCGACTGCGCCCGACTGGATCTTCGGCAACGCGAACATTCCGGACGCCAAGGGCATCCTGCCCACCCCGACGGTGGCGACCAAGATCGGCTATCAGCAAGTTCGTGACATGGGTGGCAGTGGCCGTGAGGCCGACAATTCCGAAGTGATGGCCATCCTCACGGCCCAGACCGTGGCGGACGTTCAGGGCGGCGCCGCCGATGCGGTCAATCTCAACAACAACCAAAATCCCAAGCGCACGGTGTACTTGGCCACCAAGTCCGTCGGACGCAACCAACCCAACGGCGTGGACGACCTCGGCGTGTACCGCGATCCGTGGGGACATCCTTACATCATCATCCTGGATCTCGACTACGACAGCCGCGTGCTGAGCCCGTTCCCTCTGGTAGCCCCGGGTCGTCCGGCTCAGGCCCGCTTCATTCCGGGCAATGCGCTGGTGATGTCCTTGGGTCCCGACGGCAAGGCCGATTTCACCGCCGACCAGGATCACCCGAACAACCGCGACAACATCTACAGCTGGAAGTGATCGGCTTCTCCGATTCACACCCACAGTCTCCCACCGTTTCATGAAGCCCCAAGGACCCACCGGAAGCACGATGCCACTGGCCCTACGCCAGCGGCTCGCGGCCTCGGCTTTCACCCTCTTGGAGTTGCTGGTGGTGGTGGCAGTGATCGGCCTCCTGGCGGGCATCACCGCTCCGGCGATCCGTGGCATGGTGCAGGGCAAGACCTTGTCCAGCGGTCACCGGCAACTGACCGACGATTTGAACCGCGCCCGCCAAGAGGCGCTGCGGCTGCGGACCACGGTCTATGTCGTCTTCGCTCCGACCAATGTGTGGCAATCGCGCCTGTCGCTCGATGCCCAGATCGATTCGATGATCGGGTCGCAGTT